>CAMCXA010000025.1 GCA_945883115.1 Alsobacter soli | reverse complement strand
CGCTCTTTCACCCAGGCAATATCCGTCCACGAAAGTGTCGGATCAAATTGCGAACTCGTCCACGCCGACAACTGACGAAGGTCGCCCAAATTATCCACATGGCCAACCAGATTTCCGAATGAGCGCCGTTTCGTTCCGAGCATCCCGAGCGCCCAGCTTGGTCGGCTTGCCATCTGCCATACATGTTTGGCGGTAAACTTTGGCGGAGCCGAAAGACCGTTCCGAATGTCTTTGTGCCTCTGGCCTAAAATCTGTAAATCCATCGTCAAAACGAGGGCCGAGCATTTTGCCGCTTTTGCCCGGTCAATCAGTCGCTCGATGAACGCCCTGTCGCGCATCACATAAAGTTGAAACCAGAAAGGCGAACTCGTCTCCCGCGCAACATCTTCAATCGAACAGATGCTCATGGTCGAGAGTGTAAAGGGAACGCCAAACTTCTCTGCGGCCTTCGCTGCTTTGATTTCACCGTCCGCAATCTGCATCCCGGTCAGACCCGTCGGTGCCAAGGCGACCGGCATGCTGACAGCCTGCCCCACCATCTCTGTCTTGAGCGACCGACCTTCCATATTGACAGCCACGCGTTGACGCAGTGCAATCTTTTGAAAGTCACTTTCATTCTCGCGATACGTCGTCTCCGTCCAGCTTCCTGAATCGGCATAATCGAAAAACATTTTCGGAACACGACGCTTGGCCAGCTCCTTGAATTCTTGAATGGTGAGTATATTTTCTATCGAGGATGGCATTGGATCTTTATCCATTTGGGGAACAACCCAATCAACATACCCAATATGACGGCAAATTCAAAATTCGAAGTTCAGTTCATCCCGTCTCAAAAATGGGCTTCTCTCTTCCGCCTTCCTCATAAAGTCGCACAACAGCCAGCATGTCCATAATTGTTCCAGTTTCGTGTCCAATTGACGTTCCAACACAGAGACGAAAAACGTGTCCAATTCCAACGTTCCGTAAATTGTGGAATAAACACTGGTCATTCTCGCCAAGATTACCGGTAATTCTCCGCCGTTGTTCCAGCGCCAGAACTGGTAATACCAGTTGATTTCCAGTCGGTCAGAAAGCACTAGAAATCCCCCTAAGATTAAAAGCGGATCACCTTCATTTCGTCAAAAATACCCTCTAAGTAAATCACTGTTTCCAAAATGACCCGAGCTATGTCACACAGCATCAGAGGTTGGTCGTCGGAGTCAAAACATCACATGGCAAATAGGCCAAACAAAGCGCCCGGCTCGAAGTCTTTGCCCTCCAAAGAAGCAATCGTGGACTTCATCAAAAGCCAAAGCTCTGAGTCCTCGCGACCGGTAAAAATAGGGAAGCGAGAAATCGCTAAAGCCTTTGATATAAAAGGAAATTCTCGAATTGCGCTCAAGGCTATTTTGAAAGAACTCGAGATCGAAAACGCGGTCGAGCGAAGAGGCAAGAAGCTCCACCGCCCCGGCGCGCTTCCGCCCTTGCTTCTGGCGAATATTACGCGAATTGACCGCTCCGGCGATCTTGTCGCCGCACCCGCCGAATGGATAGCCACAAGCGACGAAAATATCCCGAATATTCATGTGAGGTCCCCGAACAAGAAGAACTTCAAAGGCCCAACCGCCCGCATTGGCGATGTCGTGCTAATTCGCCTTGATCCCTCATCCGAGAGCAGCACGACGGAACCAAGCGGCCGGATTGTAAAGATCGTCTCGAAACATCAATCAAAGGTTATTGGCGTTTTCCGTCGTCAAGACCGTGAACCGAATGGCGTCATCTTGCCCGTCGATAAAAAGGCACTTGGTCGGCAAATCGTCGTAAGAAGCGGTGATGAGGGAGCTGCAACGAATAACGATCTTGTTGTTGCGACCTTAACCAAGGGTACTAAGCTAGGCGTGTATTTTGGAAAGATTACCGAGACGGTCGGATCACTGAACTCCGAGAAATCCATTAGCCTCATAGCTATTCACACTCATGGAATTCCTGATCAATTTTCTCGAACCGCCATCGCTGAAGCAGAAGTTGCTATGCCTGCCACGCTCACGAGCGGGCACGGTATTTCACGAGAAGATTGGCGATCTACCCCCTTTATCACAATTGATCCGGAGGACGCCAAAGACCATGACGATGCGATCCATGCATCTCCTGACCCCGAACCGGATAATCATGGAGGTTATGTGGTATCGGTCGCAATCGCTGACGTATCAGCATACGTTTCCCAAGGATACGCAATAGATAAAGAAGCTCTCGAGCGTGGTAATTCAGTGTACTTTCCGGACCGCGTAGTGCCGATGCTTCCAGAGAGAATTTCAAATGATCTTTGCTCGTTGAAACCTAACGAAGAACGTCCTGCCATCGCTGTTCGATTGGTAATTGGGCCTGATGGCCGAAAAAAGAGCCACAGTTTTCATCGAATACTGATGCGTTCAATGGCAAAGCTTTCATATAATTCCGCCCAATCGATGGTCGACGGCTCCAGCGAAGCAAGCTCTTCTGAGTTAACAAAAAAGGCCCTCAAGCCACTTTGGCAAGCATGGACTTTGCAACTGAGCGAGCGCCAAGAACGTGCCCCACTTGACCTCAATCTTCCAGAGAGAAAGTTAAAACTAAGACCCGATGGAAGCCTCGATTACGTTTACTTGCCTCCGAGATTAGAAGCACACCGTCTCGTAGAAGACTTTATGATCATGGCTAATGTCGCCGCAGCCGAAACGCTTGAACATCACCATACCCCGTTGATCTATCGAGTACATGATGAACCTTCACTTGAAAAATTAAGAGGGTTTAAAGAGGTTCTTGCATCAATTGGCTTCAAAATGACGCTGCAGGGGGCATTAAGGCCCGATTTTTTCAACAATATCCTAAAAAAAATAGAAGGGTCGCCACATCAGGCGTTTGTGAACGACGTCGTATTAAGATCGCAAGCTCAGGCAGAGTATTCAAACGATAACTACGGGCATTTCGGACTGAACCTGCGACGCTACGCACATTTTACATCCCCTATTCGGCGTTATTCGGACCTTGTTGTACATCGCGCACTCATACGCGCGCTAAAACTTGGCGCAGATGGACTTAAAGACGATCCAATTCCCTCATTGGCTGAGCTAGCAGCATCACTGTCGGCTGCAGAGCGTCGTGCCATGGTGGCCGAAAGGGAGACAATTGATCGTCTCATCGTGAACCACCTTTCAAGCAAAATTGGTGCATCTTTCTCTGGGAGAATTTCAGGCGTGACCCGATCCGGTCTATTCGTAAAACTCGAAGAAACCGGGGCCGACGGCTTTGTGCCAGCTGCCACAATCGGCAAGGATTTTTATAAATTTGACGAGGCTAAACATGCTCTTATTGGCCAGCGCACAGCGGAAATATTTAGGTTAGGTGATCAAGTAAAGGTAAAGTTGGTAGAGGCGTCACCGGTAGCGGGAGCACTAAGATTCGAGTTGTTACCCGGGTTAAGAGAGCAACATAGATCTTCCCTGCCAGAGGGAATATCCAACCGACCACAGAAGAAATGGAAAAATCGGCGATAATTCTGGTGTTTTGATAAGTAACATAGAAAGTTGATCTTTAATGGATCTCTCTGGAAAAAATTTGAACGAGACGAGAAGTCTGAAAACATCAATCAGACGAGGTTTTCTAGCAAAATGCCCAAAATGTGGATCAGGCCGCCTATTCAAATCATATCTCAAGGTAGCGCCCGAATGTGAAGTTTGCAATGAAGTCCTATCCCATCACCGGGCGGACGATTTGCCTGCCTACGTGGTGCTGTTCATCGTTGGACACATCATCGTAGGATTATTGATGGCAGTAGAATCCCATTCAAATTGGCCAATTTGGCTCCATATTGTACTTTGGCCAATTCTCACGGTGTTCTTTTCACTCTTATTGTTGCAACCAATCAAGGGCACCATCGTCGGACTTCAATGGGCGTTAAGAATGCATGGATTTGGTCAAAGCCCCGTCAAGTCGCACGATGAAAAACAGTGAATGAAGGATGATATTCGTTCATGAATGAACAACTTGCCTCCGCGATCGACAAAACGATGATTCGTTCAACCCCGTTCGATGCGGCAACCCTTTTGCTCGTGAATTTTAAAAACAAAGTACCGACTGTTTTAATGGGAAAGCGAAATAATCGTCATTCCTTCATGCCAAACAAATATGTATTTCCCGGCGGGAAAGTGGAGCAATCCGACAAAAAAGTTAACGTTGGCAGCACTCTTAATATTGTTGTCGAAGAACAGCTTTTGAAGCGAACTCGAAACCCCAGCCCAATCAAGGCGCGATCGTTTGCTCTCGCTGCAATCAGAGAAACATTTGAAGAGACCGGCCTTATGCTCGGAAGGAAAAATATTGGTACACCACCGTTAATTCCGAATACAACTTGGGAACATTTTTCAACCTTCGGTATCTTTCCGTGTTTGGATTGCCTCCATTTTATTGCCAGAGCGGTCACACCCCCAGAATATCCGAAGCGATTTGACACCCGTTTTTTTCTTGCTGATGTAATGGAAGTCGGACACTCAATCGATTTTTTAACTACGCCAAATACTGAATTTACTGACCTAATTTGGGTTCCGCTCCAACAAGCGAAAACATTAGATATTCCGTCGATAACCGAAAAAATCATCGAGGAAGCAGAGATCAGAATTGCAAGCAAGTTATCCCCGTTTCTTTCTGTGCCGTTTTTCTACAAGAAGCGAAATTCTTTTGTTAGAGAATTGCTGTGAGTTGATCGCCTGGACTGTGAAATTTACAAATTTATATATGATTGGCATGATCTTTGAATTTGGATGAAACACGCATACAATATCAACCCAAATTCGTTGACAAATTTTTCCATTCCGATACTTAGGAAACTTGAAGGCTGAGCATTTTCGGCGCAATTTTTCATTCGGTGCTTTATCATCGAAAATTTAAAGGAACACCGCCATGGCTAAGGCGAACACAATTAAAGTAAAACTTCTCTCGACGGCAGAGACTGGTTATTTTTATGTAACCAAGAAAAATTCGAGAACAATGACCGATAAGATAACCCAAAGAAAATACGATCCCGTTGCACGGAAGCACGTCGAATTCAAAGAGACAAAGATTAAATAGCCCGACGTTAGATTATAGACTAACTTTGCAACTGATCTATTGATAGTAAGCTTTTTTAATTCTTAGATGGCGTGTTCACGGACGGCATCTAAGAATTTTGCAATTGAAATTGGCTTTGATAAATAGGCCTCGCAGCCCTTACCCAGAATCCGATCCTCATCTCCCTTCATGGCAAAAGCGGTTACAGCGATGATAGGAATTGATCGGGTTAAGGGGTCGGCCTTTAGCCATTGAATCACGTCTTCGCCAGAAACTTCAGGCAACTGAATATCCATAAGAATAAGATTGGGACTATGAATTTTTGCTAACGATAGGGCGTCTGTGCCATTTGGCGTCTTTACTGTATTGTAGCCATTAGCTTCAAGAAGATCGTTGAATAGCTTCATATTCAGCTCATTATCCTCGACGATCATGACAGTTTTCATCGTAAGTACCTCAAACAAAACCCCGCTTAAATTTATAGCTAACCGGTATTCGCCTTACTCGCGTAGATTGTTCGTAAAAATTCAACACCTTTTCTTAATTCAAATTAATAAAGACAAAATTAACACGTAAAGAAAAACAACAAATTGATTGGTTCATCACTTGCTGTTGTCAGAGAGCTTCAACTGATAAATTGAATTGAATATAAGAGCGGCAATAACGATTACACCTCCGATGAGCGTTCTCAAGCTCGGTATCTCGCCGTGGATTATCCAAACCCAAAATGGGCCAAAAACGGGCTCGGTAGTTCCAATCAGTGCAGCAATTGAAGCCGGAATTAACCTTGCTCCAACTACGAACAGCGACAAACCGAGACCTAGATTTAGCGCTCCGAATGAAATTAAAACCGCCATATCAAAAGCAGGCACAGTAATACTTTGCACCTGAGTGAACGCTATAATTGATGCAAGAATAACTCCTAAACTGACGGCGGGCACCATTGGAATTTCGGAGTAGCGGCGCGTTAACACGGTTGCACTTGCGAAAGCAACGGCAATCAAAATAGCAAGAGAGTCACCAACGGACGATAGTCGACCATCAAATGACCCAGAAACCATCACTGACACGCCGCAGATTACTAGTCCAATTGCAGCTAGTGTCGGCTTTGTTACACGCTCACCGAAGAGAAGCCACGTCATCAAAGTAGCAATCAGCGGAACAGTTGCCTGCACAAACAATATGTTGGCAACAGTTGTATATTTTAGCGCGACTACAAATGAGATCGATGCAGTACAGAAACAAATAGCAACCATGAACGCTGGCCAACGCAACCGGCGAACCTGCGTTAGAGTGCCGCCAAAACCATCTCGATAAACTAAAAAAGCCACAAGAAAGGCAGTTGCCCACACTGATCGCCAAAAAACGATTGTCCAACTATCTTCAATCGTCAAAAATCTCGCCAAAGCGCCGCCGAAACTCCAGACAATTGCTGATCCAAAAACTAACAACAGTCCGCTTTGATAACTTGATTTGCCTCTCATAATAATCCAATCAAAAATTTGATCCAAAAACCGATTTCACAGTTTGGTACGACATATCGTTGAAACTACACAACACCGTAGGTTGAATACACATCAATCAAATCAGAAACATTTCATTTTTTTAATTTTTCATCAAAATTGCGATTTTTGCTTTCCACAGAGAGTAAGCGATTGCGTTTGTTAAATGTGAGATCAAAATATCAGTGCTATTTGATATTTTTGCGAAAGAATTCTAAACTTAGACCCCGTTCTAAAGAAGTACCAGATGCCCCGTTTTACCGTCGCCGCTTTTTATCAGTTCTGCGCCTTGCCCGAATATGAGGCATTGAGAGATATAATCCATGACCTGTGCACAAAATGGAGCATAAAAGGAATTATTCTGTTAGCCTCTGAAGGGATTAACGGGACAATCGCAGGTTCGGACGAATCTATCCAAAATTTACTGTCAGCGATTCATAAACTATCTGAAAAATTCCAGTTTAGTCCCAAATTTTCTTACACGAATGAAATGCCTTTCTTGCGGATGAAAGTAAGGCTGAAAGCCGAAATTGTTACGCTCGGCATTCCCGGACTTGAACCCCATGTCAAGATGGGAACGCTTGTGGATCCGGTTGATTGGAATAGGCTGATTCAAGACAACGAGGTAACAGTCATCGACGTCCGTAATGATTTTGAAGTTCGGCTAGGTTCTTTTGAGAGAGCTATTAATCCAAAAACACGTTCGTTCGGGGAATTTCCGAGTTTTATCGAGAACTCGCTTCAGAGTAGCAAAGATCAAAAAATTGCGCTTTTTTGCACGGGAGGAATCCGATGCGAGAAAGCCAGCGCGTATTTGCTCGAACAAGGGTTTACCGAAGTATATCAGTTGAATGGCGGAATTCTGCGATATCTCGAAGTTATTGAACCTGAGCAGAGCAAATGGAACGGCGACTGCTTTGTCTTCGACAAACGTGTGGCTGTTGGATACGGCGTTAAGCCTGCGGATGTTGAGCTTTGTTTCGGTTGTCTCTCCCCATTAACTCGAGAGGATCGAGATCATCCCCAGTACGAAAAGGGCGTATGTTGTTCCCACTGCGCCTCAATTCATACGACCAAGCAAAAAGCATCAGCGAGAGAGCGCAAATACCAATGTGAACTCGCTCGCAAAAGAAACGAAAGACATCTCGGACCGAAAATTTCTTATATTCAAGGAACAGAATTGGAATGGAATACGAATGAGAAATGATTTTGATTATGAATTAAGAAGAAAACTTTTTAGTTAGCAATATTTCAAAATGAAACAGAAACACGATCTTATTAACTCAGAAGAGATTGCCATTTCAGCAATCAGTTTTCTTGCGTCCGATGTTGATCAATTATCTCGCTTTATTACTTTGACTGGCATAGATCCAAATTCGTTGAGAGCGTTTGCGCAGGATCCTGAGTTTCTGATCGCAGTTCTTGATTATTTTTTACATGATGAACCTCTTTTAGTTACATTTTGTGCCCGATTATCTATAAATCCACATCACGTATTGATCGCGCACGAAAAATTGGCTACCAAAATGGAAAATTGAATCATTTAATAGGCTACCTTTTGGCATCACACTTCGGCGTCTTGATTAATTCCAGGGCTTTCAAGTTTCCGATAATCGAAAAATCTCCAAAATCGAGCCGTAGATTTCGTGCGACGCCATTCTCAAATAATTCGAAAAACATAGTATATTCCGGCTGCTCACTTTTTGTATCAGCGTAATCAAAATAGCTGATCGTAATTGGCCATCGCGACAGCTGATCAAAGCTAGCATTGAGAATATTGTGTTCAAAAGCGGCATTCTTAATCGGAGGGCCAATCACTGCGAATGTATCAGATAGCGTGGTCCCGTCTTGGGAGCCGTCAAAAACCTTGGCATTTAAAGTCTTGCCACCGAAAACTGCAGTTTCAATCAACTTTGCGTAATGCTCAATCGGGAAAAGGACAACTTCAGAATACTCTATAACTGCCTGCGTTGGTGATGTCGTTTTGATCGCGACCTTTTGCTCAAGCTTCTGTGCCCTTCCGTCGGTTTGCTCAGACGGACTGAAAGAGGTTTCCGTTCGATTTGAAAAGGTAAGGCCAGAACCATCTCCTTCCTCGAATGTTGTTGAACGGGTGTCGATCACGCGCGAACCCAATTCCGCTCCGCGCAGTTCAATAATCTGGCGGAAATTCTGAGCAAACCCTTCACAATCAGAACCAATGAGTTCGTATACTATACGGCCTCTTGCAATTTCGATGTTGCTTTGCTTCGCCCGGTCCAATTCCAAGTCATAAATGGCGCGATGCGAGACAAATTGAGTTTTTGATGCTGCGGTTACCGAATTTGCGCCCAACGCCGAAAACGAAATCGCAATTATTCGCAGAATTAAACTATGGCGCATCTTTGGGCCTTTTTTATTCGAAGGGAATACCGATTGAGAACAAACTGCCGCTTGCATCAAACGAGAGGTTAAGTCAAAAATTATAGAGCACATACAAATATTGTCAGAATTGAACGAAGGAACCTTATTATGATAAGCGCACGCCTCGCCGAACTCGGAATCACGCTCCCATCAGCAAATCCTCCGATCGCGAATTATGTTCCATTCATTCAAACAGGAAATATCTTAGTTATCTCGGGTCAACTCTGTCTAGATGGGGGATTACTGCGCCCCGAGCACACGGGTAAGCTGGGAGAAAGTGTATCTGAAAAAGATGGATATGGGGCTTCTCGGCTATGCGCGATCAATCTTCTCGCGCAGGCCCAAAACGCTACCCAAGATTTAACCCGGATTGTTCGATGCTTAAGGCTGGGGGGGTTTGTAAATTGTTTGCCATCCTTTTTAAGTTTGCCAGCCGTTATGAACGGCGCTTCGGATTTAATGGTAGCTATTCTCGGAGATAATGGGCGCCATGCGCGGACAACCGTCGGGGTCGCCCAACTACCTCTGAACGCGGCGATCGAGATTGAAGCCATGTTCGAGGTCGCTTGATGAGCGTGCCCGATTGGTTGATGCAATTTCCGATTGCTCACCGCGGATTACATGACATCAGCCTCGGCGTCATCGAGAATACAATATCAGCCGCTCAGCGAGCGATTGACCATGGGTTTGCCATTGAATGCGACGTGCAATCATCAGCTGACGGTATCGTAATGGTATTCCATGATGACACGCTTGATCGTCTCACTGGAAGATCCGGAAAGATAAACCAACTCAACTGCGCGCAATTGGAATTGACCGAACTTCTCAACTCAAAAGATACAATCCCTACTTTTGTGACATTTCTTGAAAAAGTTAATGGTAGGGTTCCGATCATATGTGAAATCAAAAGCGAATTTGATGGGAATCTTGAATTAGCTGAAAAGACAGCTCAGGCCGTTCGGAATTATCGAGGGCCACTGGCGATAAAATCATTTGACCCCTTGGTAGTTGCCGCCATTTCAAAACTCATCCCTGAAAGACCGTGTGGATTTATCGGTGAGAGTACCTATGATGACCCGGAATGGGATTTTCTCTCACCAAGCCAAAAGAAATCAATGGCGTGCCTTACACATTTGGACCAAACCCGCCCCGACTTTCTCTCATGGTATATAAATGATCTAGATCAGGGCCCTCCACAATTAGCCAGAAAGTTACTGGGGCTCCCTTTGATGACATGGACCATAAGAACCAACGAAAACCTCCAAAAGGCGCGTGAATATGCAGACCAAATTGTTTTCGAGGGCTTCATACCAGAAAGTCCTCATCAATCAGAATAGCTGGAGCGTCCGTTGAACTCTCATGGGGCACTAACGACGCGAATTGAAACAAACTTCTCAGATATATCGAGATCTGAATGGAATAGTTGCGCTCATAGTGACGATGGAGACAGTGAAGATCGGGCAGATAGAAAGAACCCATTTATTTCATTTGAATTTTTGTCTGCTTTACAGAATTCCGGTTCGGCAATCCCAGAGACCGGCTGGAAGGGCGCACATTTTCTAATTTCAGACGGGAGCAAGACGCTTCTTGCAGCAGCACCATGCTATTTGAAAACTCATTCTATGGGGGAATACGTTTTTGATCAGAGTTGGGCGGATGCTTACACAAGAGCAGGAGGACGATACTATCCAAAGCTTCAAATTTCAGTACCATTTACTCCTGCTACCGGTCGTCGGCTTCTCGTCGCAGACGGTGATCATCGAAACGAAGCACGACACGCACTTATTCAGGCAATAAAAGATAATTGTCTTAATTTTGGTGCGTCGTCTGCACATCTGACTTTTCTAAACGAGTCGGAGGCTTCTCTACTGTCCGCTTCCGGGTTCCTGATAAGAACCGATCAGCAATTTCATTGGTTTAATGAAGAATATGAAAAATTTGATGACTTCCTTGCCGATCTGAACTCGCGGAAGCGAAAGTTGATAAATAGGGAGCGTCGAGAATCTTTGTCTCCAGGCATCGTGATTGAACGCCTGACTGGCAAGGACATCAAAGAGCACCATTGGGATGCGTTTTTTTCATTCTATATTGACACCGGATCACGCAAATGGGGAATGCCCTACCTAACCCGACGTTTCTTTTCACTTATCGGGGAGTCAATGGCCGAACAAACTCTCTTGATCCTCGCCAAACGGGAGGACCGTTACATTGCAGGAGCCATAAATTTTATCGGCGAAAACACGCTTTACGGGCGGAATTGGGGATGTATTGAAGATCACCCGTTTCTTCATTTTGAAGTTTGCTATTATCAGGCAATTGACTTTGCGATTGAGCGAGGCCTTAAACGTATTGAGGCTGGTGCCCAGGGCGAACATAAACTCGCTCGAGGATATCGCCCGGTAACAACCTATTCCGCGCATTACATCGTCAATCCAGAGTTCCGGCGAGCGGTTGACGAGTACCTGAAAAACGAACGAACGCACATCGCATCACTGCACACTGAGTTAGTGAACCACGCCCCGTTCAAAAAAACTCTCGTTGAAGAAGAATAATCACCACGCTGGACAAAAATGAGTGAGCCAATGAATACCTATCAAACCGACAATATCTTCGCAAAAATCCTACGGGGCGAAATTGCCTGCGAGAAAGTTTTTGAAGATAAAGATACCATCGCTTTCATGGATATCATGCCGCAATCAGAAGGACATCTTCTCGTCGTCCCCAAACAAGCCTCATTGGGACTTCTCGATGCAGAACAGGTCGTTATTGGGCCTCTTTTCACAACCGTCCAAAAACTCGCAAAAGCCGCCAAAATCGCATTTTATGCTGACGGCATTACGATCATGCAGTTCAACGGAGCATCGGCTGGTCAAACAGTCTTTCATTTACATGTTCATATTATTCCGAGATACGACAACGTACCATTGCGTGCACACGGCACGGGAACAGAAAAGGCAACTACGATAAAGTTGAACGCCGAAAAGATAAAAAATGTCTTGAACGAAATGGCTGAGTAATCAGAGGATCATTGATGTCATGAGGACCGTTTCAGCGACGATCACACCAAGTGCGATAGAGCGCCGAAAAATCAAATAGGCTAGCACTCCACTGATTATTCCGGCGATTCGGCCGATTAGCGAGACGGTCGCAAGAGCTCCAACCGGAGAGAGAACCAATTTAGTAACCACAGCTGCCAGAAGCACTGTTGCGACACACCTCACCCAAATGAAAACCTCCGAGTCAATCGACAAGCGACGAGCAAAAAAGAGGCCGGCAAGCCTCCAAATCTCGGTGGGCAAAAAGCCGAATATAATGAGCACAAGATATGGGATAAACGGATCGTTGATCCAATCGCTAAGACCCATCACGAAAGTCCTCGCAAGTACATTCGATGGATCACATAGGCACAGCTGCCGCCCAGCAGTCCGATGGCAAGAAGGTCGATTTCCGGTCCAAGCAGCTTTTCACTCAAAGGTTGAAAACCAAGACCGATCGCTATGGCGCACCAATCAGATAAAGATTTTGCTCCTGCTGATACAGACAATATGAAAAACGCGGGCGTCAAGAATAGCATCCCCGCGGCAATAAACACGTTCATATGATCAATGACGAAGTAGCCCAGAAGCGTGCTCGCCGTACTCAGAATGATGCAGGCAAATCCAAATCCCAAAAAATATGGCAAACGTTCATTTTCAGGAAATTTCGGCAATCGTCGAAGACATTCGGTCCAGACGGTTACTGCAACGAGGTGAGCGGATAGAACCTCAACCAACAAACTGCGCCGTGGCGTCCGCAAGAGTGGCATGATGGCGATCGTCATTGGCAAAAAGCGGAATGAAGATAATGTAACTGCCAGGGCTACTGAAGGCAGTGCCATGCCTGATGCAACCGTGCCAAAAAATATGATCTGCGCAGGGCCAGCCCATATCAATAGAGTGGAGAGTGCAGCAACCCCTGCAGGAGCCCCTGTTTCACGGGCAATGCTTCCAATACCTATCAAGGCAAACGCAACAACCCACGCAGGAAATTGTAGTGCTTCCTTTGTTCCAGTTAAAAAAGCAGCATTGAAATCATTTTTTGACTGTCGCTTCTTGCCAGATTTAACTTGGGTCACTTGGATTGCATCAGACGGGAGAGCGAAGACTCAGCGGATTTTTCGGCAACTTTTAAGAACCCATAAATCAACGAGATACAGATGAATGGAACCAAAATCCATCCAAGTATTTCTTCAAAACGCTCACGTCTGCGACGTCTCTGACGACGTCGAGGCCCTTCACTTCCACTAAACAAAATCCACCTTCAATTTCGTCAGGCGATAAATCAATCTAGCCTAATCTTTGGAACAGTCCGAACAGCACTTTTTTTGTTAGTTTTTGACTTTATTACATTTGAACGCTTTTCGGTGATTGTGGACTTCTTCGACGTCGACTTAACCGCCCGGATTTTTGCAGTTTTTGCTTCCAGAACCGATTTCTCAGGTTTTGGTTT
Source organism: Alsobacter soli (assembly GCA_945883115.1). Taxonomy (GTDB): domain Bacteria; phylum Pseudomonadota; class Alphaproteobacteria; order Rhizobiales; family Beijerinckiaceae; genus CAIUPE01. The sequence continues at coordinate 18,423 of CAMCXA010000025.1, read as the reverse complement.
CACGACAGCACTCATAAACTCGAAGGCAAGTTTAGCCTCGTTTGCCTTACCGGAAACGATTACTCTGACAGCACCACCATTTTTCAATTGGCCGAACAGCAATTCATCCGCAAGAGGTGTTTTTATCGCCGTCTGAATAAGTCGAGCCAAAGGACGCGCGCCCATGGTTTCATCATAACCGTGTTCAACCAGCCAAGAACGAGATTCGTCAGATAATTCGATCGTCACATTTCGGTCAGCGAGTTGCGTCTCAAGCTGCATGACAAACTTATCGACAACGCGGCTCACAACTTCTTTCGGCAACTGAGAAAACGAAACGATTGAGTCGAGTCTATTTCGAAATTCAGGTGCAAAAAGCCTATTGATTGCCTCCTGATCATCGCCTTCCCGCTTGGAGCGGGTAAAGCCAAATGCAGACTTTGCAAGATCGCTTGCGCCCGCATTTGTCGTCATAATCAACACGACATTCCGAAAATCCACCGTTTTGCCGTGATGATCGGTAAGTTTTCCATGGTCCATAACTTGAAGCAGAATATTGAAGAGATCCGGATGAGCCTTCTCGATTTCATCTAGCAACAGGACACAATGCGGATGCTGGTCAATTGCATCAGTCAGTAATCCACCCTGATCAAATCCGACATAGCCAGGAGGAGCTCCGATCAGGCGAGAAACGGTATGCCGTTCCATATATTCCGACATGTCAAAGCGCTTTAATTCGAGCCCCATGGTACTCGCGAGTTGGCGCGCAACTTCCGTCTTTCCAACGCCGGTCGGTCCGGCAAAAAGGTAAGACCCGATCGGTTTTTCGACATCCCGCAAGCCAGCGCGCGCCAGTTTTATCGCTGAAGCAATAGCGGAGATAGCAGCATCCTGACCGTAAACAACACGCTTCAGACTTTCTTCGAGTGATTTCAGAACTTCCGAATCATCCTTCGAAATCGTTTTTGGCGGAATGCGTGCCATTGTAGCGATCGTTACCTCGATCTCTTTAACGCCAATAGTCTTTTTACGGCGATTGTCGGCGAGCAGCATTTGCGATGCACCGGTTTCATCGATCACGTCAATCGCCTTATCCGGTAATTTACGGTCGTGAATATAACGAGCTGACAACTCAACAGCTGCTTTAACGGCTTCATTGGTATATTTAAGGTTATGAAATTCCTCGAAGTAGGGCTTTAACCCTTTGAGAATTTCTATTGCATCAGGAATTGAAGGTTCATTGACATCAATTTTCTGAAACCGCCGAACGAGCGCCCTATCCTTCTCAAAATATTGTCGGAACTCTTTATATGTAGTCGATCCGATACATCGGAGAGTACCTTGAGCCAAAGCAGGCTTAAGTAAATTTGACGCGTCCATCGAGCCACCCGAAGTCGCGCCCGCTCCAATCACGGTGTGAATCTCGTCGATAAACAGGATCGCATTCGGGTGATTTTCAATTTCCTTCATCACCTGCTTCAAACGTTCCTCAAAATCACCCCGATAGCGCGTACCCGCAACCAATAACCCCATATCAAGCGCAAAAACTGTGGCTCCATCCAGAACCCTCGGTACTTCATGACGAATAATCTTCCGCGCCAATCCTTCTGCAATCGCAGTTTTACCCACGCCAGGGTCACCAACCAGAAGTGGATTATTCTTTTGTCTACGGCATAAAACCTGAATTGTTCGATTAACTTCGGCCTCTCTCCCAATAAGTGGGTCAATCTTCCCGTCGCGCGCCTTAAGGTTCAGATTCACGCAATAGGCATCAAGAGCTTCGCCCTTTTTCTTTGATGGGCCCGATGGTTCATCAGATTGAGCAGGGGTTTCCTGTTGTTCCTCGTCGCTCCCCTGAATCGGACGAGCCTCGGAGTACCCTGGCCGCTTAGCGATACCATGAGAAATATAATTGACTGCGTCATAGCGCGTCATATCCTGCTCTTGCAAAAAATACGCTGCATGGCTCTCGCGTTCGGCAAAAATCGCAACCAAGATATTTGCGCCCGTAACCTCCTCACGCCCAGAAGATTGAACGTGAATAACCGCCCGCTGGATGACCCGTTGAAAACCAGCCGTCGGCTTTGCATCACCATGAACGGTTGAAATCAAATTGTTTAGTTCACCGTCAACATAATCAAGCAGGCTAAGACGCAAAATATCCACGTCAACACTGCACGCACGCATCACGGCAAGTGCGTCTTGATCCTCGATCAAGGCCAACAAAAGGTGCTCAAGTGTCGCGAATTCATGATGACGTTCGTTCGCCAACGAAAGCGCACGATGTAGCACCTGCTCAAGGTTTTTAGAAAACGATGGCATTTGACAAGCGCCCTTTCACTTCTTTTCCATGACACACTGAAGTGGATGTTGATGCTTTCGGGCAAAATCCATTACCAGTGTCACTTTGGTTTCCGCTATTTCATACGTAAATACGCCACATTCTCCCACACCATTTTGATGCACATGCAGCATAATCTGGGTCGCATCACTCAGATCCTTGTTAAAAAACTGCTGAAGGACATGAATAACAAATTCCATCGGCGTGAAATCGTCGTTCAGCAATAGAACCCGATAAAGATTGGGCCGTTGAGTACGTGTTTTCGTTCGTGTCAACACAGATGTACCGCTCCCACCCTCATCAGGTGGCTTTTTGGGAACAAGCGAAGACATCAGGTATTCAAAATCAACAATCATTACGAACCCATTTTAAGCCAATTATGTTAATCACGGCTAAAATGCTTTTTTCATTCGAGCAAAACACGATTCTTTCAAATTGGCACCTCCTGATGAAGCCTATTGGAAACGCATTCAAGCTCATTTCTAACGAAAGGAAACATCGGGACTGCACGTACTGCTCTATGGATAGTACCTTGAGCATTTTTTTTGCAAGCAAAAACGAAAAGACCCGGCAAAGCCGGGTCTAAATCGTCATCCAAAACAAGGGCTGGAACTTATTTCGAGACGCTTTGCGCCTTTGACACCATCATTTCATAAGGCTTCACACTATCTTTTGCGAAACTTGTGTAAAGTTCACCCACCTTGGAAGCGAACGAAACAAAATCTTCGTAGGCGGATTTAGCATAATCGGCCTGAACTTCGTATGCCTTATCAAGCGTCTTGATACCGGCAAGCTTTTCCATCATCGCGGAGCTTTGCTCAAAGCTCTTTTTCGAATAATCGGCCGTCTGCGTCGCAATAGCCTGCATGCTCTTTGTTGCAGAACCAAAGCTCTTGACTGCAACATCAACCGTCTCTTTGCCAACCTTCTGGAAATCTTCGAACTGATTCATCATGATCATCATCCTTTTTAAAATTACGGCGAACAGAGTTTACCGACAACCGCACCCTGTTCATTTCGTTTTTATATGCATCGCACCATTTACTGTCAACTAAATTGTGCAGTGCACAAAATTTACAGACTGAAGAAATCCAACTCTTTAATAAAAGGGTAACTGTCTGGTCTTAATTGTGAATTCAGTTTGTTCAAAAATTAAAAATGAGACTGCCTTTATCTGAGCATTATGCTAGAGAATGGCGCGGTGCAGAGGAACTAAAATGCCACAATATCGCTTAATACGTTCCAAAAAAGTAGTTTTGGCCGCTTTCTCGGCACTGACCATTATAATTTCTACCCTCGTCCCATCATTTGGTCTTGCTGCATCTAAAGGGTATACACCGCCCTATGCAGAGATGGTTGTTGATATCACAACAGGAAAGACACTTTATCAGGTCAACCCTGATGCGCCGCGGCATCCGGCTTCGATCACAAAGGTGATGACGCTTTATATGCTTTTTGAGCAGCTAGAGAGCGGTAAACTAACGCTGAATTCCCGATTGAACGTTTCCGCAAATGCGCAAAGGCAGGCACCTTCGAAGCTTGGCCTTCTCGCGGGCGAAACTATTTCGGTTGAGGATGCAATCAAAGCGCTCGTGACAAAGTCTGCAAACGACGCTGCAGTTGTTGTCGCGGAAAACCTCGGCGGAACAGAAGCGAATTTCGCGGTCCTGATGACCAAAAAGGCCAGAGCCTTGGGTATGTCACGCACAGTCTATGCGAATGCATCGGGGTTACCAAACTCACGTCAAACAACAACGGCTCGCGATCTCGTGAAACTAGGCAAAGCTATTCAGGATCGGTTTCCGCGATATTATGGCTATTTCTCAACGGAGAGCTTCACCTACGAAGGAGCTGTAATAGGCAACCACAACAAGCTGCTCGGGCGTGTTGAAGGGGTTGATGGGATCAAAACCGGATACACAAACCGTTCCGGCTTCAACTTGCTGACGTCCGTTAAAGACAATGATCGTCGCATTATTGCCGTGATTTTAGGCGGACGCTCCGGAGCTTCGCGAGATCGTCGTATGGAGGCACTCATTGACGGATATCTCATGGCGGCGGCACCTATTTCAGGTAAACCGAGCCAGATTGCCGCAAAGCCACCAAAATCCGATCCCAATGTTTCGAAAGTAGCGAAATCCTCGACAATAACTGCGGAGGATCAAGGAGAAGGTGATGCATCGGGGAATGACGACGAGTCCGTCGGATCGCTTTCCGCTCCTGCGAAGCTAACACCTCCAAAACCTCTTCCAAGCAAGTCTGCGCAGATTAGCGTCAATGCAGTGCAGCCAAAGGCAAAAATGGCACTTGTTGACCCGAAAGCAACCTCTAATTCACAGAGTGTTGTCGCTAAGTCGTCCCGTTGGTTAATCCAGATTGGAACGGCGGATACCGAAAACAAGGCCAAAGCGCTTCTCGTTCGCGCCAGAGCCAAATTTTCGAAGGGCTTATCCGACAATGCGGCACTTGCCGAGAAGGCGATGGTCGGCAACCGATCCGTATGGCGCGCACGTTTCTCGAATTTTAGTGAAGCGGATGCGCAAGAGACCTGCAAAATCTTAAAAAAGGCAGGAATTGGCTGTTTTGTGACCAGCGGTTCTTAACAAAACTTCGGATAAGGTATCGATCGAGGTTCGTATAATATTAAGGGTTTCTATCGTATCAAAAGAGACGAGATCGTGTTTTCGTGATGCGCCAGTAGAGTTTTAACCATGCGTCTTGAGCAAGACATCTTTCGCCATGTTCACCCGGGTGGCGAGATACGTAGACCCCCCTTGATCGGGATGAAGTTTCTTCATCAGAGCGCGGTGGGCTTGTCGGATATCTTCCGCGCTAGCGCCCACCTGAAGCCCCAAGACCTCGTACGCCTCTTGTTCCGACATCGCGCCCGATTGTCCGCGTTGCGAGGCCCTCGCGTACGTGTTTCCATCAGCTGTTTCACGCCAGCCGGGAAACCTGCCATCAAAGTAAGATTTTAAGGCCTGTAACCCGTCAGAATCTGTATTTTTTAGAAATTCCGCAAGAGAAAAAAGCTCTTCTCGTGTCATTTGTTCGAGATCACGTCCTGAATATGGGCCGGCCAACACCCGGCCCAGAATCTTGCCCGATGACGGATCGAACTGTAAATCGAGTGCGGATGTTCTAATCCGTGAAGTCCCACCAAATTCGTTACCCCGAGGATTTCCACCCGGCATATACCAAGGCCAAACCGGGAGTGAAATGCCGAGAAGCCAAGCTCCTGCGGCCCCAAGCGGAATTGCCATATCCATCCGCCCGCGAATTAACAGAAAAGCTGCGGCAGCAAGGGCTACAACACCCCCTATACGCTTGCCATATTTGGCCAGAACCTTCGGATTGGCCTTGATATAACCTTTCAAGAACCACCAAAGCAGAGCCAGAATGATAATTCCTGCCAAAATCTGCACTTTTCACCCATATCCTTATAAAATGCGACTATAACAAGCCAAGCCCTGCGAGTTCGCGTCGCAAGGACTCGGGCATGGCAACTATACCACTTTCTCCAGCAATATCGGGAGGTGCGCTTTCGGGTTCAAGGTAACGCCAACCTTGAAATGCCCGAAAGGGTCGTGGTTCGACAGTAACCACCAACGGCTTCAAGACTAAGTGACAACGGCCAATGCCGTCCACGTCAGTGAAGGGTTGGATGTCCAAAATGCGTTGACGACACGCAATTTGTCCCTTGATGACCCAAAAAAGGGAACCTCCTCCGAGAATTTCATCCATCCGCTTGGGAACCATGCGAGTGGTGTGTAAAATTCCACCTCCCGCAACAGTTCGTCGATCACGGGCAGAAACATCAGCTATCCAAGCCTCCAATTCAGCGATGGAAGAGCATCCGACACACAGTTTGAGGATGTGCAGAAAGGACTTTTCCCGGTCGGTATCGTGTTTTTGTTTCATGATTGCCCGGTTTCGACAGGGCCGCCTGCCTTTTTCCACGCACCAAAGCCACCTTCAATGTGCGCGACGGGCTTCAACCCCATATCCTGCGAGGTTTTTGCTGCCAAGGCGGAACGCCAACCGCCAGCGCAGAAGAACACGAATTTGCGATCTTCGCCAAATTGCTCTTTGAAATAGGGACTTTCAGGATCAATCCAGAACTCCAGCATGCCGCGCGGACAATGAAATGCGCCGGGAATCTTCCCTTCCCGCTCCAATTCGCGGGGATCACGCAAATCAACGAATAAAATGTCGGGATTTCCCGACAAAGCGATCGCATCTGCCGTCGGAAGTGTCTCAATTGCTGCATTTGCTTCTCCCAACAGGGTCTTGAAGCCACGGGTGATCGTTTGAGCCATGTTCATCGTCCTTCGTTCGTGGACATCGGGAAATTCGCGGTGCTATACAGATAAATCCGAGATACCCTTTTAGGCGATAGTGCATGACGAGTCTTTTTTCAAACGCTGACTTGGCTTCACTGGCGTTTTTTGTTCTTGCCTGGCTTCTTTATCATTTTGCGGTTGAATCAGAGTTTTTTGGCAAAAAGAGCCTCAATTCACTCATGCATCAGTTCAGAAATGCATGGATGGCGAATATGTTGGAGCGTGAAGAGCGGATTGTCGATACTCAAATCATGAGTAGTTTACAGAACGGAACAGCCTTTTTTGCCTCAACTTCACTGTTTGCCATTGGTGGCTCGCTTGCTTTATTGCGGGCAACTGACGATGTTTTGAAGGTTTTTTCCGATTTACCGCTTGGTCTTGATACGAGCCGGGGACTATGGGAGCTCAAAGTCTCCGGAATCGTGATCATTTTTGTCTATGCGTTCTTCAAATTCGCGTGGGCATATCGTCTGTTTAACTACGGAGCGATTTTAATCGGTGCTACAGACCGAATTCATGATCGGAGCACGCAAAGGGCCGTGACGACCACAAAGGGGCTGGCAGACGTTCTAACGGACGCCGGGACGCAGTTTAACCGAGGACAAAGGGCGTTCTTCTTCGCCTTGGCTTATGTCGGCTGGTTTGTCTCGCCTGCTGTATTCATTATTGCAACAGCGGCTTCGGTTTCCGTTATGCTGCAGAGACAGTTCTTGTCGAACTCGCGCCATGCAGTTGCTGCCCTTCTTGGCGAGCATCATTCAACTGAAAGAACAGATGACTGACATCGACATAGCCGATCCGGTTTCCGCGCCCTCGCCTGCCGAACAGGCCATTCTCTCGCTTGTTCGCGAAAGGGGGCCAGATAAGACGATCTGCCCGTCCGAAGCCGCGCGTGTCCTCGGCGGATCGCCGCACCCGGATTCATGGAGCGGGTTTATGCATCCGGTGCGTCAGGCCGCAATTATGCTGGCAGAGCAAGGCTTTGTGGTGATTTACCGAAAAGGAAAACCGGTTGATCCGAGGAATTTCAAGGGTGTCTACCGGATTGGTCTGCCAAGGAACGATTAGGGGCCCGGGAACAGCGTCTCCGACTGTCCGAGACTATAGGCGGCGACAAGCCCGATCCATTCCCTGATGCCTGAGTCGACCGTGCCGATGCCGTCGGAAACCGTCATGTAGATAGCGGCCTGATCCTCGCCGGGGGCGGTTGTCCAATCGACCGGATAGGGTTCAACAGGGAATCCAGCCTTGCGAAACAGGCCGACTGAGCGCGGCATGTGGGCTGCAGATGTCACGAGGAGCCAGCGTTGACCTGTGCTGGGATTGAGCATTTTCTTTGTAAAAATGGCGTTTTCATAGGTATTTTTGGAGTTTTCTTCGAAAATAATCCGATCCTGAGCCAAGCCCAGCTCACTTAAATGGGCCTTCAGGGCGCTTGCTTCGGAGAATTGGGCGCCGAACAAATTGCCTACTCCACCAGTGAAAACGACCTTGGCGGAGGGATAACGGCGCGCCAGATCCGCCATGGCGATGATCCGCTCTGCGCCGCCGCCCAAAGCCAATGTATTCCACGCTTTTGACTGGACCGGGGCTACGGCACCTCCGAGCACGATGACCCCGTCAATTGGGCGGCCATCCTCGACCCATTTGGGGAAGCGGGTCTCCAGCGGTTCGACGATGAGGCGGCCTATGGGGAGGAAACCGAGCAGCAGTAATAGGGCCGAGCCTGAAATAGCGAGCGTGAGGCCCGTGCGGCGCCACGAGGTTAGCCCGAGAAGGGCACCGAGAAAGGCTGTCAGGGCCAGAAAGTTCGAGGGAGCAGCGAGCAGCCAGAGAAGTTTGGAGAAGAGATAATACATTGATTTTAAACCGAAATATCAGAGAAACGGGATGCGGAAGAGTGCTCCAGCCTAGATTAACGCAGGAGTGGCGATAAAGATCAATCGCCCTGCCCGCTCTGTTCAAAACATCAGGTCGATTTGCTGAAACGAACGAATTCCGATTGACGAACGGAATTTGGTTACTTCTGTTGAACCGTTACATTTTTTGTCCAACATTGGAATGAGCTGGTGGCACACCCAGTCATAAACAAGGGAAAATTTCCGTGTTTGACAGTCTAATATCCAAATGCAATCTCCAACGTTGGAGTTCTGTGTGCGACAAATAGCGTTCGTTTCATCGAACGCGCCGCATGTGCGCGAAGATGTCCAACGTTGGACAGGTTTTTCCAATCCGTTAGCGGGCATGTTCCAGTTTGTGGGAGAGACGTGACGCGTTTTGATCAGCGGAGGCGTTCGCCAGAGATTGCATCAAAGACATAGAGGTGATCGCGGTGCATCTCGACCCCGATTGCGTCACCATCTTTCCCGACAAAGTCCTTCGGCGCTTTAACGGTGAGTTTGTCCTTTGCCGTCTGGACGGTGACGAGGGTGTGATCGCCGATCAGTTCGGTCGTGTAGATGCTACCCGCGATGCTACCCTTGCCTGCTGCAACAACCGAGCAGTCCTCCGGACGGACACCGAGGATGGCTTCCTTGATCTGGCCCGACGGATTGACGGTAACAACGGCGTTGTCCGTCTGGAACGAGTTGCCTGCGAGGCTGCCGCGGATCACGTTCATTGGCGGCGAACCGATGAATTGGGCGACGAAGAGATTGGCGGGGTCGTTGTAGATTTTGGCGGGCGTGTCGAGTTGCTGGAGAACACCCTTCTCGAGAATAGCGACGCGGTGCGCCAAGGTCATCGCTTCGATCTGATCGTGGGTAACGTAGATCGTGGTGATACCCAATGCACTCTGCATATGCTTGAGCTCGGCGCGCATATGACCACGGAGCTTGGCATCGAGGTTCGACAAGGGTTCATCCATCAGGAAGACGGAGGGCCGGCGGATCATGGCGCGGGCGAGTGCAACGCGTTGGCGCTGGCCGCCGGAGAGCTGGCGGGGATACCGATCCAACAGGCCTTCGATCTGGACCTGTGAGGCTGATTCAAGAATGGCAGCTTTTTGCTCTGCTTCAGGCACTTTGCGGACTTTGAGCGGGAAGCCGATATTCTCGGCGACCGTCTTGTGCGGATAGAGCGCATAGGACTGGAACACCATCGACACGTCACGGTATTTCGGGAGAACTTCTGTGACGTCACGATCGCCGATCAGAATGCGGCCGGAGGTTGCGGTTTCAAGGCCTGCCATGATGCGCAGGGCCGTCGTCTTGCCGGAGCCCGAGGCGCCGAGCAAAACGAGAAATTCACCGGGTTCAACATTTAGCGACAATTCCTCGAGGACGCGAACCACGCCGAAGGATTTTTCGATCTTGTCAAAAACGACCGGAACGCCTGCTGATTTGGAAACCATGCCTGAAGCCCTAAACCTAACTATCCTTTGACCGCGCCGAGGAGAACGCCCCGCGCGATGAACCGTTGAAGAATGATGGCCATGATGATCACCGGAATGATCATGACCACGATAATGGCGCACATTTCCCACCAGAGAATGCCGCGCTCGCCGGCATTTTTGGCCGCGACCATGATCGGCATGGTTTGCGCCTTGGATGTGGAGAGAAACACGGCAAAAATATACTCATTCCAGTTGAGAATGAGCGTCAACAAGGTAACAGCGGCCAATCCCGGGCGCGTCAGCGGCAGGACAATTTCCCAGAAAATTCCAAAGCGGGTGGCGCCATCGAGTTGAGCCGATTCCTCAAGCTCGATGGGGAGGCCGGCGAAGAAATCATGCATCAGCCAGACGACGATGGGCAGATTTGCCACGGCGTAAACGAGAATGAGCGCGAAATGCGTATCAATCATCCCGACTGCCTGAAACATCATGTAGACGGGAATAACGACGACGACGGGCGGCAAGATGCGCTGCGAGATGATCCAGAACAGGATATCGCCATTGCCGAGCTGGCCTTTGAAGTGTTTGCCGAAGGCACGTGCCAGCAAAAAGAAGAGTGCGAGTGCGACGGAGGCAGAGGCCAGCCAATGCACGCCAGCATAGGTGGATGCCACAATCGAGACAAGCGTGAGGATGACGAACATCACGATGTTACCGAATTTCGGCTTGTACTGGATCCGCGCAAGCGCATAGGCCGCCATGCTGCCAATTACGACGCAGAGTGCAGTAGACACGATGCTGATGACGAGCGAATTGGTGTAAGCCAGATAGACCTTGCAGATTTGCGGCTCCATCGGCGCCAGCGAAACGACGGGCGAGACAATAAAGGCCGCCGAATTATAGGCGAGAAGAACGATCTGCCGACCTATCGCGTAGAAATCGCAGAAGGGATCGGACAGAAACTGCGTGCGCCATGCGGCGAGCGTCGGTTCGAAATCAACGAAGGGGATGAAATAGGGACCCTCATTGACGGTTTGCGCATCTTTGAAGGCTGTGATGACGACCCAATAGATCGGGAACAAAACAAAGGCTGACCAGAACAGCAAGATCGCATAGGCGGTGACGTTTGCAACCGGCGACATTTTGCCGATGGCTGGCGGCTCGAACAAGCGCTCAAGGAAAGTGCGGCCCGATTTTTCCAATTTGTAGGTTGCGTTCGTCATGCGTGACTACTCCGCAACTGTTTGAGCACGACATAGTTGAAGAAGGAGGCGCAGACGACAACAGTGACCAGCAAGAGCATATAGGCCACAGCCGCCGACATGCCATAATCATTGGCGCGCCATATAAAGAAGGAATGCAGCGACATGGACTCGGTGGCGATGCCAGGCCCGCCCGATGTCATGATGTTCGGCAGATCAACGATTTTGAAGGCCTCGATCATGCGGATCAGGATAACGGTTGCGGCGACCGGTACGATTTGCGGCCAGATAATATCGCGGAAAATCTGGACGCTGGACGCGCCGTCAACTTGGGCTGCCTCGACATGATCCTTGGGAACGTTTTCGAGAGCTGCGAGCATGCAGATGAAGATGAAGGGGATCCATTGCCAGCTATCGCCGATAACGACGAACCAGCGCGCGGCCCATGCATCGGTTGACCAGGCCCAATCGCGCAGGCCGATGAATTCCCAGAAAGGCTGGAACGGACCCTTGGTGATATCGAGGATCATTTTGAAGGCGTAGCCCACGCCAAGCGGCGTAATCATCAACGGGATGAAGAAGATGACCCGGAAGAAGTTTTTGCCGGAAATGGGCTGAGAACAGAGGAAGGCGAGGCCCGTGCCGATGACAAACTGGAGAGCGCACCCAACCACGACGTAAAACAGCGTGGTGAGCAGCGTGCCCCACGGATTGCCGGAGAGAAGCGTCGCGCCAAGCAGAAGCGAGATGGCAATGGCCATGGCAGCGGAAATCAGACGGCCGACCATGCCAACCCAGCTGGCACCGTTGCGAACGGAGCGATACAGCCAATAGAGCACGGCTGCGATGACGATGATGTTGAAGAGCCAGGCAAAAGCACTCAGCCCTTCGAGGCGGCCGAGAAAATGGGTTTGCTCGTTGCCGACAAATTGTTTGAGGAAATTCTGGAACCAGACAAAGCGGAATTGCAGGCCATCGGGTGAAAATTTGACGCGGCTGAGCGCAAAAACAATTGAATAGAATGTCGGGACAATCGCGAAGATCAGAATGAAGGTGACGGCAGGCGCTATGAAAAAGGTGCGCGAATGCCGGTCGAACCATTCGTCCCACCCTTCACTTGGACGGTTACCAGCCGGGGTTGCCCCCGACTGGTGATGCTGTGTGTTGGACTGTGCCATTTTTCGGATTACTTGCCAGTGCCGAGCGCGAGGCCTTGAGCCTTGATCTGGTTGTCGCGGCCGAAATCTTCGGTGATTTCTTCCCAACCCGCTTCGATATTGGCGAGAGCCTCATCAACCGTAATTTCGCCAGCAAGGTAGCGGGCCAATTCACGATCAAGCACGACGCCGGAATAGGACTGGGCACCCGGAATTTTGAAGTCCGAAGCCATGTTCGGGTTTGCCAGAGCGCCGTTGATTGCGCCGAGATAGTTTTCGGCAGCTTCTTTCGAGAAGCCGGCAGCGACCCAAGGTGTCGTATCCTTGAGTTGCGAGATGCGGTAGGCGTTATAGCCAGTCCAACCGATTGTGACGTCGATATTGGATTGGGCTGCCTGGTTCATGTAGGAGAGGAAGGCATAGGAAGCGGCCTTCTTCTTGGCGTCAGCCTTGCCGTTCACAGCACCGGCCCAGCCGCCGAAGGCAGCAAATGGCGCGTAGTTGATGCCGTCAACCGAACTCGGGGCGTTTTCCTTGGTGACAGGAACGAGCTTGCCGGTCTTGCGGTCGAGCACTTCCTTCCAGCCGAGGCCGGACACGGCGTAGAGCTTGTCCTTGATGGCACCGGCATCCTTCTCGATCGACATCGGGCCCGGATCGCCCCACTCGATGAGAATGCCGCAACGACCTGCCTTGAAGAGACCGCGTGTGTCGCCGATATCCATGTTCAATTCTTCCGGCGGACCATATTTGCCGGTTTCCTTGTACATTTCGAAGGCTTTTTTCCACGCATCATTCTTGATGATCGGCTTCATCGTCGCATTGTCGAAGTGGAAGCCCTGCGCGGTGCCTTGCGTCTGGATCAGGCCAGCGGCCATTGTCTGGATCGCGAAATAGGACTGGGCATTACGCTTCTTGAAGATGCAGGAGCCGTAATCAGCCTGTCCGTCACCGTTCATGTCCTGACCATGGATCTTTTTGGCGATGGCGAGGTAATCATCCCATGTCTTTGGTGCTGTGAGGCCGTTTTTGTCCAGAATATCCTTGCGGTAATAGACCATCTGGAAGTCGCCATCGACCATGAGCAGCATGGTCTTGCCACCGATTTTCTGGCCGAATTCGCGGAAATATGGCGCGATGTCATCCGGATTTAGCTTGGTGTCCTTATCAACATAGGGGGAGAGATCTTCGAGGAGGCCAGCACCGGCCAACTCGACGCCCCAGCCTGCGGCGAACACGCCGACATCGATGGAGTTTGTGCCGGTTGTCCAGTCAGTCTGGATTTTCTGGAAGATTTCGGCGAAAGGCACTTCGGACACGACGATCTTGGCGCCTGTGGCCTTCTCGAACTCTTTGCCGCGCTCGGCCAATTTGCCGGCGATAACCGGGCCGGGACGGGTCAGAATATTGACGGTGACACCGTCGAACTCACCAGCTGAAGCGGCGAAGGTTGTTCCGCACAAGGCGGTACCCGCGACCAACGCAGCTGTCAGGACTTTACGAAATGACATTGTACGTTCCTCCCAAGGATGTGATTTTCAAAGCAAACTCTCGAGAACCAAACCCCGCCGCTCCTCCTGATACGGAGGTAATCTAACGGAACGCCGAACCCGATTTGAAAAAGTTATCTGGACATTCCCGGATCGTCAAACGATTATTTGACGCGTCGCCGGACGGGGGAAAACCGGGACACTCAAGGGAATTTTAGAAGATACATCAGGCAATGCAGTGCCGACCGGGGCGGATGCTAGAACCCTCAGACGCGTTAATGCAACCCAATCGGCGACACGCAAACGGCCAGACCCGGTGTGCAGCTGCACTTCACATCACCGGCTTGAGAATTTCGAGCATTTCGCCAAGCCAAGGCTCGTATTTTTTCCACTCTTCCGAGCTGCCCTTATACATTTTCTTGCGAACCTGCTGGTTCGAAGCTGTCCGGACGCTACGCTCGCTCTTATGGAAATCGAGCACCTTGTCCTCCCAGTCGAGGCCGAGATAGGCGAAGAGTTTGCGGGTTTCTTCTTCCTGGTTTTCGGCGAGTTTTTCGTAAGACAGATCGTAGATCCGTCCCGGAAATTTCTGGTGCCAGAAGGCCATGAGATCGGTGTACATCAAATAAAACTGCGCGACGTCTTTGAGGTCGAACGTGAAACTCATACCACTTGCCGGAAAATATCGTTGGAAATTCGACCAGCAAACGGCCACCGGATTCCTCACAGTGTGAACGATCTTAACTTCAGGAAAAGATTGAAGGATAAATCCGATCCATCTGAAATTCATTGGCATTTTATCGGTGAAGAACGGTAATTTTGAGAGATTTTCAGTCTTCTTCGCGTAGGCATCCCGCGTTAGTTCCGCGACAGCTTTTTTGTCCGAAACAAATTCCCATTTGCTAAGGTGCAAAGCCCGATAGAACGTTTCCAACTCTCCTGCGCCGAACACCCGGGAGTGGGACGAAATAATCTGTTCGCAGAGGGTTGTGCCGGATCGTGGCATTCCCAGCACGAAGATCGGTTGCGATTTCAATTTGGAACGGGTTGCGTTTTGATCGGGCAGAGGATCATTTTTGAAAAAGTTCTTGATGCTTTCAAATAATTTAACATCATCGCTTATTTTATAATTGAGCTCTGTTTTTCTCAAATAATTTGCCTGCTTGTAGAAGCGGAAACTGGCTTCGAGATTGCCCAGACCCTCTTCAACTTTACCGAGTGCGAAATTCAAGTGCGCTACTTCGTGGCCACTGATCTGATTAGATTGAATGAACTGCCGCATCGTTGCAACCAAAGGCTCATCAGCCGACAGTTTTTCGTTCATCGCGAAAATTCTGTAACACTCGCCAAAGCCGGGGTTAATTTCCAGCGCTATTTTGAGGTGTTTCAATCCCTCAGCCCGAGACTCTTCCCCTTGGCTCAACAGGAGATTGGCAAGATTGAAATGCGAGATATGGGAACGCGGCTTTAATGCGATCGCTTTTTTCAGGTAGTCATGGGCTAAATTTATTGTGCCGAAATCGTGATACGCTTTGCCCAGATTGCTGTACGCTTCGGCATAATTCGGATTGTACTTTATGGCCCTTTTATAACTTTCGATCGCTTCTTCAATTTCACCGATCTCGCGGAGGGAAACGGCGAGATTGAAATGCGTTTCGTAATTGTCAGGTTTCAAGTTCAGCGAATACTGGTAGTAACAGATGGCGCTATCGAAGTGTCTTAAAGCCGCATAGGCGGCCCCGCAAAGCGTATGAAGGCTTGGCGAGCGCGGGTAGATGATCAGCAGGGCCTCAACTTTTTGGCCAAGCTCGTTGAAATGTCCCTGAAAATACAATTGGAACAAGGCATCCAATTGAGCAGGCGCAGGCTCCAATTTTCCCTGTTTTTGCAACAGAGAAAGCACTTCGTTCAATCCGGCGAGCGCGCGCCGGTTTTCGGGAAATTTTTCTAATATTGATCGGAAAAGATTCTCTGATTCAACAAGCGCGCCGCTCTTCATCGAGGCTTTCGCTTTTGAGAGCGTTTGATCGACTGATAGACTGGCCATACTGAACTCCAACAAGGGTATTTATGACCCAAAAAATAGAAGAATGGTAGAAAATTAGTATTTGAAAGACACTTTTTCGGTGATGCCGGGGCCGTCATTGCGAGGTGAAGAGTAGTTCTTGCAACGCAAGAATGAAAAGCGCCAGTGACGCTTTTCAAACGATGAACGCGACGCAATCCAGTTGAGGATTGGCGAGGGGTGAGGGTGTTAGTTTATGAGGGTTGTGGAGCATAAGAGAGAATTTTCGAGCATCAGTTGGATCGCTTCGCAAGCTCGCGATAACGACATTATCTGGTTCGCTTCGCGTTTGTTCGTGATGACGGGGCCGTCATTGCGAGCGGGAGCGACGCAATCCAGTTGGGGATTGGCGAGGGGTGAGGGTGTTAGGCTTAAGAGAGAACTGGCGGATATCAGCTGGATCGCTTCGCAAGCTCGCGATGACGGCTAGATTTGAGCGATTTTGTCTAGCTTTTGATTAAAAAAAACCCCGGCGCTTGCGCACCGGGGTTTCATTAGACGTCTGACCGTTAAGATCAGAAATCGCGCTGGATGCGAATAACTGCTATGGTTGTGTTCGACGAGTCAGCCGTTGCATCGCTGTCTTCACCCGTCATGTAAGCTATAGCAGGGGTAACCGTAAGACCCTTTGCAACAGTCAAAGCATAGTTCAACTCAACCGAAGTGCCGGTTACGTCAACGAGTGTTGTTTCGTTGCTGAGGGATGTGTACGAAGCAACCAATCCAAGTGTACCCTTGCCAACTTCAGCTGACATATAACCTGACACAACGTAACCGGTGTTTGCCTTTGACACAACCAACGAGTCATTCGTGTCATAAACGTCAAGAATATCGGAATCAATACCCGAAGCGGCACCTGCCGTTCCAAGATAACCGAGTGCGCCGCTTGCATAAGCACCCTCAATACCCATCGACACGCCAGCTGCTGGTGAAAGACCCAATGTTGCGCCGACAGCATAGCCCGACTCAGATCCGCTTGTTCCTCCATATGTCTGATGGGACACTGCACCCAGACCTAATGTCGCACCACCCAGTGGCAACGATATTTTGGCCATCAAATCAGGCATTTGCGCCACGCCCGTATTTGTCGAGTTCCGATCATTGTCGCCAGCGTTCAAAACACCAACCGTTAGCGTCGCACCGCCAAGAGCAGTCGAGTATGACAGTTGGGTGGCATCAGAATGCGAACCAAACGCTGGCGCGATTAAACCGCCACCATTGCCCATAAAAGTGCCTGCCAAGCCTGCAGTGAAACCAGCGGCTTGGACATAAGCCTGACCGAGAGCTGCACCGGATGTACGGCCGTAACCACGAACAACACCGATTTCAGTGTTGGAACGAGCATCAACATTCAAACGCCATGATGCTGCATTCGAATATGCTGCATACAGGTTGTCATTGGTAGCTCCAGCAGCAGACATTTTGTCTGTAGCTGACTGGAAACCCATCTGGGCGCGCACGTAACCACTGAACTGAATGCATGTATCCGAGCCCGGGAGCTGGAAGAAGCCGGCGCCGAAGGCTGGGCAGGCTACGACGGCTGCTGCCGGGGCTGCCTTCTTGGCAGGAAGATCGGCTGCGAAAGCCGAGCCAGCAACGAGAACCGCTGCTGACGAGAGGAGGAGAGATGTGAGCTTCATGTTACTATCCATTTTTGAATGGCCGGGGACGCGATACCTACCCCGAACCGTTTCGACTTGGTGACCATGTTAGAAATACGTACGTGGTGCAACCCATAGTTGTATAAACTTGGCCCATTCGTGTCGGGTTGTTGGGGACTTGTTGCACAAATGTTACAATTTTATGTAGTTTTTAGATAAAATGTATATTTATCAGTCGCTTAGATTATTATTAAAATTATCTTAAATTCAAAAATTGCACGAATTTGAGTGATTTTCGGTGTTTTTTTGGGTAATTTTCGATTTTTCCATGAGCATTTTAATGCTTCGGGTCCCCTGACTTCTGCCCTTGCATACATCTTCACGAATGCTCCCACCAACAAAACACCCCGCCAAGTGTGGCGAGGTGTCGAAAAAATATGGAGCTTCTTATGATAAACGTAGGATCAGAAGTCGCGACGAATTGTCAGGCGGAATGAACCTGAGTTCGTTTGCACATTGTTATAATCCCTACGGGTATAAGCAAACGCAGGTGTCACCTTCAAGTTTTTTACAACGGTCCACTCATAATTGATTTCGCCCTGACCGACATTGGTATCTTTCTGTATTGCTGCGCCACCCCAAGGCGACGATTTGCCATAGGTGCCGACCAGCTGGATATTACCTGGACCCGCTTTTTGAATGATGCCACCGAGCAAATTATAGCCGGAAGCCATATCATACGTGGTGTCGAGCGTCAGATCAGCGTGGTCGATGAGGATGAGATTTTTGACGCCAAGATAGGACATAGCTCCATAGGCGTAAGTTGCCTGAGCAATTATCTGTGTCTCGGGAGAAACAGTATATTTCAAAAATGTTTGACCCGCATATCCCATAAGAGCGCCCGACGTTAT
>CAMCXA010000024.1 GCA_945883115.1 Alsobacter soli | reverse complement strand
CGTTACAACGGCGTGCCTAAACAGCACTTCTATCTGTTCCTGAAAGAATGCGAATGGCGGTTCAATCATCGCCCTGCCAGCAACCTCTTGGCCGCACTCCTTAAATGGAATAATCTCACAATACTGTAACCCTATCTAGGCCAGCCCCTTAAATTTTTATTTCAAAAACCCGTTCAATGTGACGGTATCTTTACGTCAAGAATCAGGTTATTCTGGTGGGTTAATTAATTCCATCGCAATAGCTTTGCTGGTAGCTTGGGCAATGTTGACAGCATCCAGCTTGATCAACGAATTCGATAGATGAAATCGTACACCTCGACGCGTGAGACCTAGAATAATTGCTATTTCGTCGGCTGTTTTGCCACATGCAGCCCAGTAAAGACATTGTGATTCCCGCTTGGAGAGGGGTACCTCTTTCATATCAGTATTTGTTGATTTCACGACGCTATAGTGAATGTATACCGATAATGCTTGAAAATCGCGCATAAAATGGCGTTTAAGAAGCTTCCATTCATGATCTCTCATGTTCGCGGTCAGGCAACAAATTGCTCTGTCCCCATTGCGCCCCCGTACTGGAATCGAAATACCCTGACGGCCAACACCCGCTTGCTCGGCTTCGTCAAACATTTGTCGAATGGTTTTCGATGTCCTATCAACATCGTTCCAATCAATCGGCAAAATTGATCGCATTCCTTGAGAGATAACAGGATCGATTTCAATGTATGACCGATCAGTATAATGTTTGACCCACTCATCGGTATAGGTAACCGAAAGGTAAGGAGTTTGACGCTTTTGGTTAGGGATATTGAACCCAGCGTAAGCAATATGCTCCAATCCGTACGCTGTGGCAGCCTCATGCAATACCGTCCGAATATCTTCCGCTTTCTGAAAGTTATCGAAGCGGTCAATAATCGTATGAAAGCGATCCGCGTTTCTATCTATGAAAATATTCGCATCATACATCGGCTTGTCCAAATGCTATTTGCTTGATATTTCAGGCACTAAAAAGAAAATTTGAATTTCTCACAATTAAGTCTTGCAAATAATTTCTTTTGAATCAATTTAAATATAAAAATTTTTAAAAATTTGCTATTTTATTGGTTAATGTAACCAAATTCCTCTGCGGAACTTTTGATCCACGACGCTAAGGACGCTCCAAACCCCCTAAATACAGAAATTTCATATGCGGGGCTATCATTAATTTGCCATAAATTGATCCAAAGGCCAGCCGCAAATGTTGTTGCCGTGCAATTTGTATGAAAGACGCTCGGATCTAGGTCTATAGAAACTCCTTTCGCCAGTGCCTTCCGTGCGTCCGGTCCAGAAAGTCGGATGATGGCCCGTGCATCGGATTGATCTACAATCGCCGCGTAATCACGGGAAGCTTTTTCGAGTTTATCAAAGATACTAGCTGAGTTTTCTTCGTAGCCAATAGCAAGCCATTGATCTGGACCGTGTCCAATTAGCGCATAACCATTTTTTTCTATTCTTTGCGGCCCAATTGGAAGATCAAGCCCTAAATACTCGTCGATTACTTTTTCGAGTGGTTCTCGACAATTTTTGAACGCCGTTATATTTGCGAGTGAGAAGTTTTTTACCTCGGAGATTCTGATGCCGACATCGCCTTCCTGCCGACCATAACGTCCGGCATTAATCAAACCCATTAGAGCTGTTTGGGGTGTTAAGATGCTGTCATGCACGGAGCCGTTCTCCTTCGCGATCAAAGAATATTGGGTCACATATTTCGACCAATGTGTCGGAGTTTCGTACAAAATCGACAGCGCGAACCCGTTGACCTATCCGCTCACGTCCACTTTTAATGAAACCGAGACCGATCCAGCTATTCAGGGTTGGAGAAAATGTCACAGACGTCATATGGCCAAGATCTGCTGCAAGCGAGGGCTCACTGCCGATATCAAGGAAATGCGCGCCTCCCGTTAGTTTTGTCGCTGGAGCCAACGGCCTAAATCCAACAAATATAGGCCGATCCGGCTCGAGCATGGCAGGTCGCCGGGACATTTCTTTTCCAATACAGTCTTTTTTTGATGCAACCATTTTTTCTAGGCCAAGATCGCGTGGCGTTGTCTGGCCGTTAAGCTCGAGGCCCGCGACATGCCCCTTTTCGATACGCATGGCGCTAAGAGCTTCAAGACCATAGGGCGCAATACCAAACGCTTCTCCCGCAGCCATAATTGCGCGGATCATGGCGTCGCCATAGCGATTAGGGACACCTATCTCGAAGGCCATCTCACCCGAGAATGATATTCGGAATAGACGAGCAGTAATTCCGCCGCAGATCGAGACCGTCGCGGCGGCCATATAGGGAAAGGCGTCATTCGAAATGTCAAAGTTTGGATCAACAAGTTTTCTCAATAAGTCGCGGGAATATGGGCCTGCGATTGAAAATTGAGCCCATTGCTCGGTAACTGACACGAAAGCGACGTCCAACTCTGGCCAAAGAACTTGGTGGCAGAACTCGAGATGCGCCATGACCTTTCCTGCGCCAGCGGTAGTTGTTGTCATGAGATAATGATGTTCTCCAAGCCGGGCCGTGGTTCCATCATCGAACACAAAACCATCCTCCCGCATCATCAAACCGTACCGCACTCGGCCAATAGGCACCGTTGAGAAGGTTCCAGTGTAAATGCGATCAAGAAAAGCTGCCGAATCCTTTCCTCGAATATCGATTTTCCCGAGAGTTGATACATCGCAAACACCCACGCGTTCGCGCGTCGTAGTAACTTCTTGGCACATTGCCGAAAACCAATCCGGCGTTTCTTTTGTCGGGAAATACTGCGCGCGCATCCAGAGGCCGGTTTCCATAAAAACTGCACCCTGTTCACTCGCCCATTTATGTGAGGGAGTATAGCGGGTTGGTCTGAATTCACGTCCCCGGTGATGGCCTGCAAGTGAGCCTAATGCCACGGGTGTGAAGGGCGGGCGAAAAATTGTCGTTCCAACTTCGTCCATGCTTCGGCCGGACACTTCGGCCAATATTGCCAATCCTGCAATATTTGACGTCTTTCCTTGATCCGTTGCCATGCCCAACGTTGTGTAACGTTTCATGTGCTCAACAGAACGAAATCCTTCTTGATTTGCAAGTTCGATGTCAGTGTCAGTCACGTCATGTTGGAAATCTACAAAGCGTTTGCCTTTTCCCTTGATGCAGCGCCATAGGGGTTCATGCGAAGTGCCCTCCTGATCAGTCCCAGGTAAAGACGGTTCAGACATTTTAAAGCCGATTTCGACTGCAGCATGCGTCCCAAGTCTAAACCCATCGTCAAGTGCTTCACTCAATGTAAAGTTGCCTTGAGCAGCACCCGCAACTGAGAGACCAACCGGGAGTGTGCCCGGAACAAATGCGTTCTTTTTATCACTCCATAGAGGCCTGCCACCAAGGTGGCATGTGAGATGTACCGCAGGATTCCAGCCGTTTGACATGGCAACTGAGTCGCAATCGATCAAACGAATATTGCCATAGGAGTCGATAACCTCAACCGCTTGGACGCCCCGCAACCCAAAGGTTCGGATGATCTGGCTTCCAGAAAAAATGGGAGCACCATTCATTGTCTGGCTGTTATGACCAGGTCTACTGTCAATAACTGCCTCTACGCTAAGACCTGCAGCTTCAAGGTCCCTAGCCGTCGAAAGGCCGTCATCTGAAGATGTAAACACCACGGTACGATGACCGGGCGAGGCTGCAAAACGATTGACATATGTTCGGACTGCCGATCCGAGCATCACGCCCGGTCGATCATTATTGCCGAATAACATGGGACGTTCAATTGACCCCGCTGCGAGTACGGCTCTTTTGGCGATTACACGCCATGATCGTTGACGTGGCTGATATGGTGGAGGCTCTGCTAGATGGTCGTTTACGCTCTCAATAACACCGTAAACGCCATGGTCATACACGCCAAAAACCGTTGAACGCCTCATAAGCGTCACATTTGCCATTGATGACAGTTCTGCTTCAACCGAACGAACCCATTCTGCGGCCGGAAAATCATTGATGAAACGGCGTTCTGACAAGAGTCGACCGCCGAGAACAGGCCCTTCATCGCATAAGATGACCCGCGCGCCCGAACGGCCAGCGGCTAACGCTGCCGAAAGTCCGGCAGGCCCCCCACCAATGATCAGAATATCGCAATGGGCAAATGCCTTCTCGTAATGATCAGGATCTAATCCTTCGGGTGCACGCCCCAAACCTGCCGCACGTCTGATCGCTGGCTCGTAGACACTTTCCCAAAATGATTTCGGCCACATAAAGGTTTTATAATAAAAGCCAGCACCGAACAGCGGGCTGAAAAGTGAGTTAATTTCCATGACGTCGAAAGCAAGGGAAGGCCATCGATTCTGGCTTCGTGCTTCAAGTCCTTCATAAAGTTCCGCAACTGTCGCGCGCGTGTTCGGTTCCCGACGAGCGCCACTTCGAAGTTCAACAAGTGCATTTGGTTCCTCGGAACCGGAACCGAGAATACCGCGAGGGCGATGATATTTGAAAGAGCGACCTACGATCCGTATTCCGTTCGCGATCAGGGCTGATGCAAGTGTATCACCCTTGAAACCCTGCATCTTCCTGCCATCAAAGGTGAAGGAGAGAGGGTGGTTTCGGTCAATTATACCACCTGTCGATAATCGATTTGATTTGGGTTGGCTCATTGCGCCTTCTCCCGAAAACGTGGCGACGCATATTCAACGCTGCTAATGGCATGAGTCAGTGTATTTCGTTCGACGATGATCCAAGATCGGCAGCCATGCGCGTGAAGCCATAATTCTCGGTTTACACCGGCGGGATTTGGACGAATGTGAACGTAATCGTGAAATGCTTGTTGAGCATCTGTGCCGTCTGGATCTGGACGGACCAGATCCGCCTGACCGAGAAAGGAAAGTTCCTGAGAGTCGCGCTCGCCGCAATAGGGGCACTTGATCCGCATAGTAGTTGCCCCCTAATGCAGGTTAGGTTGGGCACCAGTGCCCGATTCATCAATAACATGGCCTGTGGCGAAGCGATCAAGCCTGAGTGCTTTTGCGTTCGGGTGGGTCTCATTCGTTGCGATCAAATGAGCAAAACACCAACCCGATCCCGGGGTCGCCTTGAAGCCGCCATAACACCAACCACAATTAAGGTAGAGGCCGTCAATGTGCGTCTTGTCAATGATGGGGGATCCGTCCATCGACATGTCCATAATGCCTCCCCAATGACGTAGAAGCCGAACGCGACTGATGCCCGGCATGATTGCCATCGCTTCTTCAATTGTGTCCTCTACTCCCGGTAAATTGCCGCGTGCTGCATAGGATGTATAGCCATCAAGTGAGGCTCCGAAGACAAGCCCCCCTTTATCAGACTGGCTGATATAAAAATGCCCTCCTCCAAAAGTGACAACACAGGGGATTAGGGGTTTGATTGCCTCCGTGACGAATGCTTGAAGGACGTAGCTCTCAATCGGTAGTCGTAGCCCTGCCGTTTCTGCAACGCGTGTCGTATTGCCCGCGGCGGCTAATCCAATTTTCTTTGCGGCTATGAACCCGCGATTGGTTTCAACACCAATGGTACGGCCATTTTCAACACGAATTTGCTTTACTTCAGTATTCTGCAATATGTCGACGCCACGCGAATCTGCTCCTCGCGCGAAGCCCCAAGCAACAGCATCGTGTCGAGCCGTACCCCCTCGCTTTTGGAGTAAGCCACCTTGTATTGGAAATCGGCCATTTTCGAAATCGAGGAAAGGGACCAGAGCCCTAACACCATCGCGGTCAAGTAAATCCGCTTTCACCCCATGCATCATCATGGCATTGCCCCTGCGTGCGTACTCATCACGCTGGCTGTCTGAGTGATAAAGGTTGAGCACGCCGCGTTGGCTCATCATCGCATTGTAGTTGAAGTCTTGTTCTAATCCCTCCCAAAGCTTGAGAGACCATTCATAAAACGGGATATTGCCAGGTTCTTGATAATTTGATCTAACAATCGTGGTATTTCGACCGACAGAACCACCGCCAATATACCCCTTTTCAACAACGGCAATGTTCCTCAATCCGTGCTCTTTGGCGAGGTAGTAAGCTGTAGCCAAACCGTGCCCCCCGCCACCGATAATGATGATGTCGTATTCGCGCTTAGGCTCGGGCTCCCGCCACGCTGGCTTCCAATCTTGTTGTTGCCGGAAAGCTTGATGGATGAGACTGAAGATCGAATATTTCATCTAGAACCCTGCTAACGGAAACACTTCATTTCGCTTCAACGTAATGATTGAACGAGATGATACGACACCGCAAGGCTTGAAAGGTTGGCCAGCCTTTTTATGAACTGAAAATAAGCAATTTTTGTCTCGTGTTTCGCGACCCGGATAGTCATATCAAAATATCAGTTTAGAACTACTCAAAACTATGGTTTATTTATCTGAACAGTAGGTTTCGCATTATGGCCCAAATTACTTTTTCTGAAATTTCCGAACGCGATCTCATCACACTTGCAATTGCAAGCGAAGAAGAGTCTCGAACCTATCAGAGTTTTGCAGATCAATTACGTCCGTAATTCCCGCATTCGGCAAAAGTTTTTGATGCAATGGCCGAGGAGGAGCGAGAACACAGGCCAATGCTTTTTGGCCTCTAGGAGAAAAAGTTTGGTTTCGATCTCTCTCCAATCAGGCGCGAGGACGTGAAGGCGTTTCTCAATCGACGTCCCATATGGCTAACTAATAATCAGGGGGTTGATCGGATGCGGCAGGAAGCAGAAATTATAGAGATGCAGGCTGCCAATTTCTATGAAAAGGCCGCGGATCGCGTTCTTGATGTGAATATGTGGGAGCTGCTGCTCCAACTTGCCGAGATTGAACGACGCCACGGGAAGAAAGCGGGGGAACTCATATCTGCAACAAACGAGGGTAAGGAAGCGGACGAGGAAGCGGCAACCAAAAAACGGATGTTTGTTTTGCAATAGGTACAACCTGGTCTTGCTGGACTAATGGACGGCTCGGTTTCAACGCTTGCGCCCGTTTTTGCCACCCATGGTAACTGGCCGACGTTTCTTATTGGGCTTGCTGCATCAATTGGTGCAATATTAGTATTGATTTTGCAGAGGTCCTCTCTGATGATGGATCACTAACAGGCAGAGGCTCGCCTTGGATAAGAGGTAGAATTTGCGGATTTATGACTACGATTGGCAGGATTTGTTAGACATTGCCCTATCTTGTTCCTGAGTCTGTACCCCACGCTTTTTTGGTCGCAACCGCGATCGCATCGGTCATCGTTCTTTTCGAGCTGTGGGCGATTGCTTAGATTCGAACAAAATACATACATAAGCCCTTTCTTCATGCTGTATTTCAAGTAGTTGCTGGCGGCGTGCTCGTTTTCATAACCGGGATTTTAATCGGTAGTGCTTGACCCAGGCATTGGGTATCGGCAAAGAAAGTGTAATGTTTCGTCTTGCACATTTTTCCGACCCCCATATTGGTCCGCTTCCCTCCGTAAGCTTCCGCGATCTGGCAAGCAAGAGGATGGTGGGCTATCTTAACTGGCGACGTAGCCGGATGCTCGCCCACGATATGCCCCTATTGTCGCGTATGATTGCCGATATCCATACGCAGCATCCAGATCATATCGCGTGTACCGGCGATCTCGTAAATATTGGTCTCCACTCCGAGTTCGAGCCTGCCGCACGTTTTCTGTCCGAGGTTGGTTCGCCCGAGCATGTCAGTTTGGTTCCCGGTAACCATGATGCTTATGTACGCTCTTCTCAGGTGTCCATTGACCGGTTTCTGGGACCTTGGATGCAGTCTGAGTCGGGCCGCTATGAAGGATTTCCATACATCAGGCTCAAGGGGCCGGTTGCGTTGATTGGTCTTTCTTCAGCGCTTCCGACTTTTGCATTGCTGGCGACGGGGACGTTAGGAGCTGCGCAAAGGCGACGATTTTCAGAGGTCCTCGACTTCCTCGGAAATCAAAAACTTGCGCGGGTTGTCATGATCCATCACCCGCCTTACCGAGGCGGGGCAACACTTGGTCGTCAATTAACCGATGCGGCAGCCTTTGAGGACATTATTGCGCAGTTTGGGGCAGAATTGGTTCTTCATGGTCACAATCACGCAGTATCAACGACCCATCTCGACGGGCCGCACGGAACATGCGTACCGGTCGTTGGAGTGCCATCTATCTCGGCTATTCGAGGTAGTAAAACTCATCGGGCCGGGTATCATATTTTCGATTTTGAAATGAAGGATACTGGTATCTCCATTTCCGCGCATGCGCGTGGATTACTCGATAATGACGAGATAGGTTTTATCAATCCAATTTCCCTATAAAACTTATAATCTTTCCAGAAAATCGAGTGGGCTTGGCCACGGTAAATCCCCGTGGGCTTGAAGCATGAGATAAATCAGCATGAGAACAGCACCGATAAGAAGACCTAGGATGAAGGTTGTTGCCAAATTACCGCTTTTTTGTCTTTTTCGATCGGAACCAACTCGCGTTATTTGTTCAGCAGTAGAAGTCGAATGCTCAATTGATCTATTGCCGCGGACCGTTTCGAATTTCAGGTGACTTGCTAGCGCTTTATCCCGCTCGACAATTCTCCGTCCGATATAATTTGTTATTGCTTCGGCCATTACCGCCGCGTCGTCGTTTTCCCCGAGCAATTGGCGACCAGATAACGTGTCAAGAAGAAAACGATATGTTCTTCGGTCGCGGCTCATTTCTATGAAAGCAACCATATCGATATAAATCCGCGGTCTTTCTCCCGGCACGAGGCCGTGGTTAAACATATCCGCTTCTTTTGGAAGTTGAGAAAAAACGGGAACCAGGAGTTTGTAAAGCATTTCAAGACGCGAAAA
Source organism: Alsobacter soli (assembly GCA_945883115.1). Taxonomy (GTDB): domain Bacteria; phylum Pseudomonadota; class Alphaproteobacteria; order Rhizobiales; family Beijerinckiaceae; genus CAIUPE01. The sequence continues at coordinate 25,055 of CAMCXA010000024.1, read as the reverse complement.
CTCAGCAGCCCTCAGATCAGCAGCAAGGTCGGATCGTTCGGCATCCTCTATTCGTGCCTTCTGAATAGCAGCCTTCAGATCATGCCCTGCGGGAAGTTTTGAACTCTCAACGGGCGGTTCGATATTATTTTCGTTCATGACGAGATTATACTCCTGAGACTGTATAAAGTACCTAAAAAATGACGATAAGGCAAAGGTTTCGGTGTATCTGCTGTGATTTAGGCGAGATGCTAGCATTCCACGTGGAAATCTTTGCTCTTTTAACAGGCACATACCGAAATCTAACTTGCTGAGGCATGATTGCATTGGATTTCATTGTCCATTCGCGGTATTCTTGGATCACAAATTTTGTCAGATACGCATTCATTTAAAGGGAAATCGACTATGCTTGCTTCGCTCCTCGCCTCGGGAAAAGTTTTGCTTGCTGATGGTGCTACCGGAACAAACCTTTTTGCCATGGGGCTCACATCGGGCGATGCGCCAGAAATGTGGAATTTTGACTATCCCGAAAGAGTAAAAGCACTGCATCAGGGATTTGTGGATGCGGGCGCCGATATCATTCTAACAAACAGCTTTGGCGGGAACGCGCGGCGTTTAATGTTGCATGGGATGCAAGATAAAGCACGTGAGATCAATCGACTAGCTGCACAACTGGCACGATCCGTTGCGGACAAGGCGGGACGCCAAGTCGTCGTGGCTGGATCCGTTGGGCCTACGGGGGATCTATTTGCTCCACTTGGTCCTCTGACGGAAGATGAAGCCGTAGAGGTTTTTGTTGATCAAATGGAAGGTCTTAAGGAAGGCGGTGCCGACGTCGCCTGGATTGAGACAATGTCCTCGATCGAAGAAATCAGAGCAGCGGCGAGGGCCGCGGCGAGGGTTGGAATTCCTTATACTTTCACGGCCAGTTTTGACACGGCGGGACGAACGATGATGGGGATTACGCCTGAAGCACTGGTCAAATTCGCGTCCGAGTTGCAGCCACCTCCTGTTGCGATCGGAGCAAACTGCGGTGTCGGAGCCTCAGATCTCGTGATGAGCATTTTGGGCATGAATGCCGCTGCCGCGGGAATTCCAATTATTGCGAAAGCAAATGCGGGAATTCCCCATTTTGTTGGAGAGCACATCCATTATTCCGGAACCCCGGAATTGATGGCAAATTATGCCTGCTTGGCGATTGATTCAGGGGCGAACATCGTTGGTGGATGCTGTGGAACCGAGTTTCAGCATCTAGCAGCAATGCGCCAAGCCGTTAGCGCACATGAACGCGCAGCATTGCCTGATGAGGCGAAGGTCGTTGATGAACTTGGTCCGTTGCAAGCGCCTCCATCAAAAAATCAAGGCGATGAAGCCGCCCGCCGTGCGTCTCGTCGGCGGCATTGATATTGGATATGTTGCCTAAAAGTGATCTGTTGGATTCGCCTGTTCGGGTTTACGTTGTTAAAGTCGCTGAACCAGATATTCACGATCCTTCGAGCGATGGGCGTCGTTTTGTGACCGCTCTTGCGGAGCAACATGGGCTGTTTGGCGTTGAAATCGGACTTTCCGTTCTTCGGGGTTTACAAAAAACGCTCCGACAATCGCAGTGGACCGTGCGTGTTGCGGTTCATATGGGGCGATCAATTGTTGCGGTTTATTCTTCCGAACCAACACGACTTCTCGGCGTGGCATTTGATGTCGGTACAACGATACTTTGTGCAACTTTAGTCGATTTGGAGACATCCGAGATTCTCCGCTCCGAGAGCGTAATCAACCCTCAAATCCGATTCGGGGCTGATCCGATTAGTCGTGTTGCGCATGGAATGACCGGCGTTGATGCTGTTGAAGGAATGACACTAATCATTCGCCAGTGTCTAAATGACATGCTCGGCAAACTGGTTAAAGGCGCGGACTTTTCGCGTGCTCATGTTGTCGATCTGGCCTTTGCAGCAAATCCGGTTATGCATCACCTCTTGTTGGGTATTGATCCCTGCGAATTGGGCGGTGCACCTTTTGCTGTTGCCCAGTCGGAAGCGGGTTACTGGAGCGCGCGGGATTTGGGGCTTGAGGCGGCTCCAGGATCTCTGATTTATGGCATTCCTCTTATCGGGGGTCATGTTGGTTCTGATTTGGCGTCGGCGGCTATTGCCCTTGGCCAAGAAAGCCCGGAGGAGGGCACACTTGTCATTGATATAGGAACGACGGTTGAGGTGCTGCTGTCGAATGCGGGGCAGGTCGTAGCTGCGGCGCCACCCTCAGGAACTGTTTTGGAAGGCTTGCAAATCGAGGCAGGCTGCCATGCCGGACCCGGAGCGATCCGCGAATTACGAATTGATAAAAATACGTTTGAACCTCGCTATCGCGTTGTCGGGTGCGAATTGTGGTCAGATGACCCGGGTTTTCACACAGCGGTTGATATGGCTGATGTTCCCGGATTATGCCGTTCAGGTCTCATTGATGCGTTGGCTGAACTTCGCCTTTCCGGTATCATTGGTCGAGATGGCACGATAAATTCGGATGTTGCAGCAAAAACGCCTCGAATTCGAGAAGAATACCGCTCATTTACATATTTGATCCATGAGACGCAGCCGCGTATCGCGATGACGCAGCACGACATCCGCGCGTTACAGCTTGCAAAGGCTGGCGTGCAGGCGGCGATCAGAATTTTGATGAAGCAGATTGATGTTTCGACGTTAAAGCGCGTGTATTTATCGGGTAGTCCCGGATGTCTCATTGATCCGATGAGGGCTGCCGTTGTTGGCTTATTTCCCGATTGTGATCTCGAAAACGTTATCTCCGTTGAAAATGCATCATTGACCGGAGCCTTGATGATTTTGCTTAGTAAATCAAAACGTTATGCCGTTGAAGGCTTGACCCGAAAGGCTCGTGCAGTTGAAACCGTGCTTAATCCGGATTTCCAGATGGAACATATTCATGCCATGGGGCTGCCGAATAGCACGCTGGCATACCCACTTTTGGGACAGCACGTCATGATTACCGACAACACGTTGGCTACGCCTAGCCGACGCAATTTGAGGCGGGAACGTCGGACAGACGGCGCTGCGGGTTCAATAAATTAAAAATCATCTGTGGCCGTGTGACGATCGTGCTTTGACCTTTTGCGAAGTGAGATTAGTACAGTAGCCGCGAGTTGGGTTTTGGTTCGAGGGGTAGATCAATGGATGCGATTGTTGGAGATGGACGCGAACGCCGCAGGATGAGCCGTGCCGAGCGTGCGGGGAAACCGCCGCGCGCGCCCCAGCCGCGGATGACGTTCAAACCGATGGAAGTTGCAACGGCTGATCAGGTAGAGCGGTTGCATCAAGCGTCGCTGACGATCCTCGAAGAAATTGGAATGGATTTCTTGCACGCAGGTGCCCGCGAGATTCTTGCGGAGGCGGGGGCTCTTGTTGACCCCACTTCCGAGCGGGTTCGTTTTCCGAGGGCATTGGTGGAGTCGAAGATTGGGCTCGCACCGGAAACTTTTACACTTCACGCCAGAAACCCAGAAAATAACTTGGAAATTGGCGGAAATGCGATTGCTTTCTGCTCGGTCGCGAGCGCTCCGAATGCTGCTGATCGGGATGGGGGGCGTCGCCCTGGAAATCGGGTCGATTATCAGAATTTGTTAAAACTGGGCCAGTCGCTTGATGCTGTGCATCTTTGGGGTGGTTATCCGGTCGAACCGGCGGATATTCATGCATCAATTCGGCATCTTGATGCTCTTTTTGACATGTTGACGCTCTCTGACAAGGCTATTCATGCGTATAGTTTGGGGACCGAGCGTAATCTGGACGCGATTGAGCTGGTTCGAATTGCGCGGGGCATTGACCATGCGACGCTGGAGCGTGAGCCGTCGGTTTTTACAATTATCAACTCATCGTCGCCCTTGCGGTTGGATAATCCGATGCTGGAAGGGATTATCCAGATGGCGCGGCGGAACCAACCTGTTGTTTTGACACCATTTACGTTGGCAGGAGCTATGGCACCTGTGACGATTGCGGGTGCTGTTGCACAGCAGAATGCCGAAGCCTTGGCGGGGCTTGTGTTTGCCCAGTCGGTTAATCCCGGTTCTCCGTTCGTTTATGGCGGTTTTACCTCGAATGTGGATATGAAGTCGGGGGCCCCTGCATTCGGGACGCCGGAATACATGAAGGCGGCGTTGCTGGGCGGGCAAATGGCGCGGCGCTATAAATTGCCTTACCGCTCGTCGAATGCCTGCGCTGCCAATACGATTGACGCGCAATCGGCTTATGAGAGCGTCTTCTCGCTTTGGGGTTCGATCATGGGCGGGGCCAATTTGATCATGCATGCTGCCGGATGGATGGAAGGCGGATTGCATGCCTCGTTCGAGAAGATGGTGATTGATGCCGATCTCCTTGGAATGGTTACAGAATTTCTGAAGCCACTCGGGTTTACCGATGATGATTTTGCGCTTGATGCGATGCGGGAAGTTGGTCCCGGGGGGCACTTTTTCGGGTGCGAGCATACGCAATCGCGGTATCGGACGGCATTTTTCTCGCCGATGATTTCGGATTGGCGGAACTATGAATCTTGGGAAGAAGCAGGTTCTCCAACGGCTTATTACAAGGCCAACAGGCTTTTCAAGGAAAAGCTTGCGTCTTACGAGAAGCCGCCGATGGACCCTGCCATTCTTGCCGAGATGGAAGCCTTTGTGGCGCGCCGGAAGGCCGAAGGTGGCGCGCCGACGGATTTCTGATCTCGTTTTAGGACTTAAAATTCTTAGTAGAATCAAGAAGTTCGGGTAGCCTTGAGGCGTTCCTCATCGAGTTCGTAGCCGAGGCCGGGTTCATCGCCGAGGACTACCCAGCCGTCCTTGTCGACGGTGAGTGGTTTGGCCATCATGTAGTCGCGGCGCTCGCGGCTCCATTCCGGTGGATCATAAGGAATTTCAATGAACGGAGCGTCCGCAACGCCCGCTGTCAGATGGACATTGGCGACCACGCCCATGCCGTTGGTCCAGGTGTGGGGCGTGAAGACGACATTGTTCTCCTGAGCCATTGCGGCGATCCGGCGGAGGCCAGTGATCCCGCCGACAAGGGCGGCGTCGGGCTGGACGACATCGAGGCAGCCATCGCGGATTAAATCGCGGAATTCGTACATTTCCCGGGTCATTTCGCCGCCGGCGATGCGGATATCGACCATTTCGCGTAGACGGCGCATGCCTTCGCGGTCGGAGCGGTGGAGCGGTTCCTCCATCCAATAGACGCCGAGGCGTTCGAGTTCGCGGGCGACCGGAATGGCATCCTTCAGCGACCAGGGGGCGTAGGTATCCCAGGACATTCGCCAGCCCTGATTGCAGTCGACCATGAGATCGAGGCGGTCTCCAACGCGGGCGCGGACTGCTTCTAAGGCTTTGATATCAGAGCGATAATCGCCGCGGTGGAAGCGGATTTTGAGAGCTTGGAAGCCCTCGGCAAGATAGCGCTCGGCGGCGTCAGCGAGCTCGGCGGGGGCGCGCAATGTGCCAGAGGAGGCATAGGCGCGGACCTTGTTCGAGAGGCCGCCTAGAAGCTTCCAGACGGGCTGTCCGGTGATCTTGCCAGCGAGGTCCCAGAGCGCCAGATCAAGCGGCCAGCAGCGGCCGTAATGGAACTGGATGTTGTTCAGAACGCGCCAATGGCGTTCGATTGCGAGCGGATCCTGCCCGATAAAAAGATGCTCATGTCCTTGAAATCCAACCATAAAATCGCCTGATGCTATTCCGGTCAATCCGGCGTCGGTGTGGACGCGGACGATGCAGGCGTCGAAGTGGCGGCGGGGCTGTGTATCCCAACTTGCGTGGAAGGGCGGGTCGAGTTTGAGCCTGTGCTGGGTGATCTCGATTGACGTTATTTTGATTGGCATTGCGAGCTCCGGGCGACTTTGAACATGGTCCGACAGGGGACATAGATTGCCGGGAGCCGGATGTCCAATTCATGTCCGTGTTGGAGGGCGTTGTTCCAGTCGATTTTGGATCAACGAGCGGAAGAGCCGGTTCAATTTCCATGGTATTACCGCAGGGTTGAATTGGACACGATGTTTCCAACGGTTTGGGGCATGGACGAGCGCCAATTTTTTTGGTACTCAATCGCACCGCTAAGACGGTTTGAACGAGGTGCGACGGATGATGGTTCTTCTGCGACGATGATCGGACTATTTCGGGTGCTGTGCGCCCGATCGCTGTCGGCGTGCTGCCGATGTTCATGATCATGTCATCCCCCGTCACCAATGTGACGCGACAGAGAGCCCTCCAATGACCGATATCCCCCTCGTGATCCGCCACGAAACTGCTGCCGATGCCGACACGATTGACCGACTGCATGAACGGGCGTTCGGGCCCGGGCGGTTTGCCAAGACGGCCTATCGCTTGCGCGAGGGGATCGACCCCATCGCCGCGCTGTCATTTACCGCTTTGGTCGGCACGTTGATCGTCGGCTCTATCCGGTTGACGCCGATCCGGATCGGAGCGACGCCCGCGCTGTTGCTCGGGCCGCTCACGGTCGAGCCGGCGTTCTCCAGTATCGGGATCGGGATGAGTTTGATTCAGAAGGCGGCGGATGCGGCAAGGGAGCTGGGACACCGATTGGTCATTCTCGTCGGTGACGAGCCCTATTACGGGCGGGCCGGATTCAAGAAGGTGCCGCGTGGGCGGATCGAGTTGCCGGGTCCGGTTGATCCGGACCGTTTGCTCGTGCTCGAACTGGTCGACGGGGCGTTTGACGGCGTAACCGGAATGGTGCTTGGCACGAAGGACGTTGAGACGGCCTAGAGGCGTCGTCCGCGACCGAGCCGACTCTCAACAAGCCAAGGGCCGAGAAGACCTGCAAGCAGCAGGATCAGTCCTGCCAGTCCGAGCAAGAGGGGCCAGAGCGCGGTGCCTCGAACGACGGAAGATTGGGTGTCGCGCAGGGCGATGAAATCGCTCCCGCTCAAGGGGCCTGTGCCCGTTGTGCGGATGATGGACGGAAGAGTGACGGTGACGGCCGAGCCCGATGACGTGGCGGGGGCAATCCGGCGGACGGAGCCGCCGCTTGCCGCCGACAGGGTTGACAGCGGATTGGTTGAGGACAGGACGTCCTGAAACTCGAGCGGGTTGGCGGGGCCGACGCTTGCAAAGCCTGTGAGGGCTCCATCATCCACGCGGTAGAGACCGAGTTCGCTGATCGGGATTTCACGACGCCAGAGTCCGGGGCCGACCTGTTCCAGCGTGACGGATTGTTTGGCACCCGAGGGGGAAGTGAGGGACAATGCGCCGACATTGTCGGCCATTGTGCGACGCTCAATGACGAGGGTGCCGGGTTTGGCGCTGGCGCGCAGGGCCTCTTCTTCGAGTTGTGGCTCTTTCATGAGCCAGTGAACGGTATTCCGCAGGAGATCGAGATAGGGGCCGCCGCCGCGGAAGTTGCGCGCCCATAGCCATGCGTGATCGGACAAGAGCAGGGCGACGCGGCCTTTGCCCTCACGATTGAGGACGAGAAGCGGTTGGGCGTTGTCGCCGGACATGACCACGGAACCCTGCGTTGACTGTGAGAGTATCTGGCGGGTCCATTCGCCCCATTCCGGCGGGGAGCCGGATCCGGGCAGAGTTTGGGTGACGGGGTGTTTGGCACCGATTTCGGTGATTTGAGGGCGGAATGGCTTTTCAGCCATTTGCCCATCGGGTGTTGCGGGAAGGATTGCCTGCAGCGGCGTTCCTGCCAGACCGTCGGGGCCGGCGAATTCAGGGCCGGCGGAGACGAAGAGGGCACCGCCGTTTCGAACGTAGCGGACGATGTTTTGCAGATAGGCCAAGGGCAAGATGGATTGCTGTGTATAGCGGTCAAAAATGATCAGGTCGAAGTCGTCGATCTTGGTTTCGAAGAGTTCACGGGTCGGGAAGGCAATCAGCGAGAGTTCGCTGACGGGCGTGCCATCCTGTTTCTCGGGCGGGCGTAGAATGGTGAAGTGGATCAGTTCGACACTGGCATCCGATTTCAGCGTGTTGCGCCATGTCCGTTCGCCCGGATTGGGTTCGCCGGAAACGAGGAGGACGCGCATCTTGTCACGAACGCCGTCAATGATGATGGTTGCCTTGTTGTTGATGTCGGTCAGCTCGCCGGGGGCTTCTTCCGCTTCGAGTTCGATGACATTGGCGCCGCTATGGGTGATCTGGACCGGGAGCGAGAGCGTCTGGCCGGGTTGAACGCGGCCTTCACCCGCGGGTTTGCCATCGCGCCGCAATTTCACCAAAACGGGTTCGTTGCCGGTGTTGTCGGTGACGCGCAGGCGGACGGTTTGTTGCTTCCCGACAATGCCGAAGCGGGGGGCATCGAGGAGTTCGATGCGCCGGTCGCGCTCGACGGGAAGGCCCGTGATCAAGGTATGGAGCGGGGCGCGGAAACCGAGCGCATTCAAGGTGTTGGGGATATCGTGGATGATTCCATCGGTAACGAGGATCGCTCCGGCAATCCGCTCTGGCGGGACATCGGACAGGGCGCTTTCGAGCGCTGCGAACAAGCGGGTTCCGTTCTCGCCCGCAGGGGTTGTCTCGACAATACGGACGTCGAGATTTGGCAGGGTAGCAAGATTTTTTTTGACTTCGGCCAGAGCGAGATTTGTCTGGGTCTCGCGCACCGAGAGGGATTGCGAGCCGCTTCTGTCGATGAGGAGAACGGCGACGTCTTTGAGCTTTTCGCGCTCCTCGCGGACGATGGAGGGGTTGGCGAGGGCGAGGATCAAGAGTGTGCCGGCGAGAAGGCGGAGCAGGACGCTTCCCTTGCGGCCAAGCAGTGTTGCGAGGCCGGTTGCGATGAGAACGAGCGCGAGGAGCGCCAGTAGTGGTAGCGGGATCAGGGGTGCCCATTCGAGTGTCATGGTCTAGTTCCCCAACCGTTCGAGCAGAGCGGGAACGTGAACCTGATCGGCTTTGTAGTTTCCGGTGAGGGCGTACATGACGATGTTGACGCCGGCGCGGAAGGCCATGTCGCGCTGACGCGGCATGGATTGGTCGAGGGGAAATAGCGGTTCGCCACGCCGGTCGGTTGCCCATGCGGCGGCAAGGTCATTGCCTGTGATCAGGACGGGCGAGACGCTGTCTCCGGCGCGGACGGGTTGCGCCGGTTCCTGTGTGCCGGACGTGACGGGGGCTGTCGCTTCGATCCATGTTGTGCCGGTGGCATAGCGCCCGGGAATCCGGTCGATCAGATAGAAGGCCTTTGTCAGAACGTGATCGGGCGGGAGGGGTTCGAGATCGGGGACGGACATGCCGGCGAGGATCATCCGCAATGCGCGCGTCTCGGGTGTGGTGTCGAGACCGGTCTTCGAGTTGGCAGCGTCCCTTGTGTCGAAAATCACGATGCCGCCGCCTTGCATGAAATTGCCGAGGCGGCGCATGGCCGCGTCATCGGGCGGGGGGCGGGTTGCGATGATCGGCCAGTAGAGCAGGGGATAGACGGCCAGTTCATCGCGCAGGAGATCGACACCAACGGGATCGGCGGGTTCGAATGATGTCTTCTCGCGCACGAAGTCGGAGAGGCCTTGAAGGCCTGCCCGGCTGATTTCGTCAATCGCGGCATCGCCTGTCACAATGTAAGCGAGGCGGGTTTTCAACGCGCCTTCGGTATCCTTCGGGCTGAGGGTGGCTGTTTCGGCACGGGCATGATCAGGCAGGGCGAGAGAGGTTGCGCCGAGACAGGCGGCGAGCAGGCAGAGTGTGATCGGCCGGCGACCAAGGCGGTAGCCGGAGAGGAGGAGGACAGCCAGCGAGTCAATGGCAAATCCGATTGCTGCCATGACCAGAAGCCAGCTGCGGAGCTCAACCGGTTGGGGGCGTGATAGCGGCAGCAGACGCAGGCCCGGGCTTTGTAGGTTGAGGGAATGGAGCGTGTCTTTCGGGCCGAGCGGATTGATGGCGACGTATTTTGCAGGGTCGCCATAGAGCCCGGGGGGTGTCGTGAGTGCGGGGACCAACGGGGTGTTGGGAGGCACCGGATTGAGGGTCGGGGGTGGGGGCTCCAAAACGCCGTAACCGTTCATGATTTTGAGGGGTGGTAGCGGCTTTGTGCGGACATCGCCGCTTTCTGGCGAGGTGCCTGAGGTGGTGGAGAGCGAGACGATGCGGCGCAGCATCTCGACGAACAGGCCCGAGATCGGCAGGCTTGACCATGAGGTGTCGGCGGTGACGTGCATCAGGACGAGATAGCCTTTGCTGCGACGCTCGGCGGTGACAATCGGGGTATTGTCCTCGAGCATGGCCCATGTTTTCCGTGGGAGATCCGCCTCGGGTTCGGCCAGTAATTGGCGCGAAATGGCGACTTCCTTTGGCGGGACAAGGCCGTAGAACGGGCTTGTTTCCTCGAATTGTGCCAGGGTTTTCGGGGTATCCCAAGCGAGTGCGCCGCCAAGTGTCCGGCCGCCGCGTCGGAGCCTTACGGGGACAAGCGGGTCATCGTCGGCGGCGAGGCGCGCGCCGGCGAAGCGCAGGATCACGCCGCCCCCGGTGAGGAAGGTTTCAAGGCGTGCTGTGAGATCGTCGGGCAAGGCACCGATATCGGCGAGGACCAGCACCGAAACTTTTTCATCGAGCAATGTGGCGATTGCGTCGGTGATGCCTTGGCGGGGTTCGCGCAGATCGGCGAAGGGCGCGAGCGCACGGGATACATACCATGTCGGCGACAAAAGGGGCTGGGAGACATCGACGGTTGATCCCGACACAATGCCGACACGGCGGCGATGATTGCTGTCATCGAGGAGTGCCACGGCACCGGCTGATTGGGTGCCGACGAGTTCAATCGAGGTGCTTTCATTGCGCAGATCTGAGGGAAGGGCGAGTTTGGCTGAAATCTCGGTCTCGCGGTCAGCGAAGAGATAGGGTGCTTCGCCCAAGGAGGTGCCGCGCGTGTCGCGGACGATGAGGCGGCCGGAGGTGGCGAGATTATCCTTCGGACGGATGATGCGGATGGTGAAGCCTTCCGCGGAATTCTCGATGCCTGCAATCGCGTTCTGGGTGCGGGTTCCCGTATCGAGAAGGGTTAGGGAGGCGAGTGTTGCGGAAAGGCGGGTGGCGAAGGGATCATCGGGGGTGCTTGTCAGGCCATCGGCGATCCAGACGGCTTCGGACGGGGCGTGTTCGCGGACGAAGGCGGCAATCGTCTCGAGGTGGGCGTCGCGTGCCGGCATGAGGGCCGAGGGTTTGAGCGCGCGGATTTTTTCGAGAACGTCGCCGGGAGCGAGAAGGGCGATTGGTGCGGGCGCAGAGGCGAGTGCGACCATGCCGATGGTGCGGCCGGTCCGTTGGGCTTCGTTGATGATGGTCTCGGCGGCGGATTGGCGGGCGGTCCAGTCGGGGGCGGAGGCCCAGCCGGAATCGAGGAGGAGCAGAACGGGGCCGTCGCGCTCCAATGTTGCGCGTTCGGGTGCCCAGACGGGGCCGGACATCGCCAGAATGATCAAGGCCATGATGAGGAGGCGCAGAAAGAGGAGCCATGGCGGCATCCGTTTCGGTTCGCTGGCTTCGGGCACGAGGTCGCGGATCAGGGGGAGCGGCGGGAAGCGGAGCGTGTGCGGGCGCGGCGGGGAGGCGCGCAGCAGAAAATAGAGCACGGGCAGGAGCGCCAAAGCGAGGAGCGCCAAGGGGATCGTGAAGGCGAGAGGCAATCCCCACATGGCGCTAGGCTCCCAAATTGGTTGCGGCGGAGCCTTGGCCGGGGGAGAGCCGCACCATGAGCGCGCGCAGGGCGTCGGTGGCGGGTTTGTCGGTGTGGTGGATTTGATAGGTCCAGCCATGGCGCGCTGCCAGCATCCGCAAGGCGGCATCGTGACCGGCCATGTGCGCGATGTAGCGCGCGCGGAAATCGGCGGCATTGCCGATGAAGAAGGGGGCTTGGCCGGCGGTTTCGACGAGTTCGGTTTCACCGGAAAAGGGGAAGGTTTCCTCAACCGGATCGACAATGCGGATGAGGTGGCCGAGCGCGCCTTGGGCGGCAAGTGTTGTCAGCGTGGTGGCGATGGTCTCGGGCGGGAGCAGGAGATCGCCGATGAGGATGCCTTCCGACCGGGCGGGGAGGGGGAGAATTTCGGGCATTTCGGCGGAAGGGGCGCGATCGGCCAGAAGGGCTTCGGCCATGCGCTCGATGATGTGACGCGAGGCGAGGGGCGGCATGAGCCCGATGAGGCCGACTTTCTCGCCGCCGGCAACGAGCATCTGGGCGAGTGCGAGGCCGAGGGTGAGGGCGCGGTCTTCTTTCGTGACTTGTGACAGGCCGGATTTGAAGGCCATGGAAGGGGAGCGGTCGATCCAGAGGGAGAGCGTGTGGGCGGCTTCCCATTCGCGGTCGCGGATGAACAGGCGGGTATCGTCGCGGGCGGAGCGGCGCCAGTCGATCCTCTGGGCGGGTTCTCCTGCGGTGAAGGGGCGGAATTGCCAGAAGGTCTCGCCCGGTCCGGCGCGACGGCGGCCGTGCAGGCCGGGGGAGAGGGTGGAGGCGATGTGGCGGGCGTCAAGCATGAGTTTCGGCAGGCGGGAGGCCAGCGTCCGCGCTTCCGCAACGATTTTTCGCGTTTGCGGTGCGGGATCTTGAACCGGATGCTGGAGCTGGGCCATCGGGCGATGCTCTAGGCGAGGCGGGTGACGAGCGTGGCGATCAGATCCGGCAGGCGGATGCCGTCGGCGCGGGCGCCAAAGGACAGCGCCATGCGGTGTTTGAGGACGGGTTCGGCAAGCGCTGCGACATCATCAAGAGAAGGCGCGAGGCGGCCTTGCAGGAGCGCGCGGGCGCGGACGGCAAGCATCAAGGCCTGTCCCGCGCGCGGACCGGGGCCCCAGGCGAGATGTTTGCCGATGTCGGCAGTGGCGTCCGTCGGACGGGCCGAGCGGACGAGGGTGAGGATGGCGTTGACGACCTGATCGCCGACGGGGAGATCGCGCACGAGGTGCTGGATGGACATGAGAGCTTCGGCAGTCAAAGCCGCTTTGGCGGTTTGATGGTGCGAGGTTGTGGTTTCAATGAGGATGCGGCGTTCGGTGGCCTGATCGGGGTAGTCGATATCGATCTGCATCAGGAAGCGGTCGAGCTGGGCTTCGGGCAGGGGATAGGTGCCCTCCTGCTCGATCGGGTTCTGGGTGGCGAGGACGTGGAAGGGGCGGGGCAGATCGTAGCGCGCGCCGGAGATGGTGACGTGATATTCCTGCATGGCCTGAAGCAAAGCGGACTGGGTGCGGGGGCTGGCGCGGTTGATCTCGTCCGCCATCAGCAATTGCGCGAAGACGGGGCCTTTGAGGAAGCGGAAGGCGCGGCGGTGATCTGGCGTCTCCTCCATGACTTCGGAGCCGAGAATATCGGAGGGCATCAAATCGGGTGTGAACTGGATGCGCTGTTCGGCGAGGCCGAGAACGGTGCCCATGGTTTCGACGAGCTTGGTTTTGGCGAGGCCCGGGACGCCGACAATCAAGGCGTGGCCACCGGCGAGGATCGTGGTCAGCGTGTGGTCAAGGATGGTTTCCTGACCGAAAATGACGTCAGAGAGGGCGTTGCGCGCCTGTTTCAAGGTTTCGGTGGCGGCCTCGGCCTGAGCGATGACGGCGTTGTCAGAGGTCGAAGTCGCAAGGCTCATCGGTCTTCCTTCCGGTGTCGTGGGTCAGGGCCGCCCGGAGAGAATACGGCGGCGAACGCGAATTGGTTTACCGTCTTGCGTTTTCGCGGCGAAAGCAAGGCGGGGGCAGATGCTTATTCGGGGACATGAACACTCTAATCATTCAGGCGTGCTGTTTGACCGCGTTTGCGAGGATGGTGTCGCGGGTTGGGGGTTCGGACGGGAAATCCTGCGCGATCCATTCGGTCTCGGCGGCGGTGATGATTTTGCCGATGTGCTGGCCCGGGGCGAGGCCTGTTGCGAGCAGCATCGCGCCGGTGAAGGGGCAGGAGTCGGGGGCGCTTTCGATGAGGGTGTGGACGGAGTCGGGCACGGTCGTGCCGTGCATGGCCAGTTTGATCCGCAGCGCGTCGAGCGCGTGGGAGTGGCCGTGACGATAGGATAATGCGCGGAGTTGCTGGGGCGGGGTGCTTTCGGGCGTGTCGGGGAGTGCGGGAAGCGCGGTTGCGATCGCTTTCAGGGTGGCGAATTCGTGATTGGACAGGCGCAATTTGTCGCGCAGCGATTCGCATTCGTGGACAGAGCGGACGGCAAGTGATGCCAAGCGGAGAATGGCGTCGGATGCGGGATGGAAGGCGACGAGGTGCCGGAGCGTGTTGATGTCGGGGGATTGATCGATGACATGGGGCAGAATGCCTGTTTCTGCCATCAGGGCTACGGTTTCGACCGCGCGGCGGGAACAGAGGATTTTGAGGAATTCGGCGCGGATGCGCTCGCGGGAGAGGGTGTCGAGGCCGTTCTTCTCGGATTTTGAGGCCGCAAGGGCCGCGGCATCGGGAGCGCCTTCGGCATAGTCGGACTGGAAGCGGAAAAAGCGCAGAATGCGGAGATAATCCTCGCGGATGCGGGCAATTGGATCGCCAATGAAACGGACGCGGCGGGCGGCGATATCGGCCAAGCCGCCGACGAGATCGATGATCACGCCATCCTGATCCGCGTAAAGGCTGTTGATGGTGAAATCGCGCCGCTCGGCGTCGGGCAGGATGTCGCGCCCGAAGAGCACGGTTGCGCGGCGGCCATCTGTGGCGATGTCGCTGCGGAAGGTGGTGACTTCATAGGGTGTGTGGTCGACCATGACGGTGACGGTGCCGTGGTCGATCCCGGTCGGGATTGTTTTGAAGCCCGCACTTTCTGCCCGGGCCATGACAAGAGACGGAGTGGCCGAGGTGGCGATGTCGATTTCATGGACGGGGCGACCGACAAGGGCATTTCTAACCGCGCCGCCGACAATATAGGCGGTGTCGCCGTCTTGCGCCAGAAGATCGAGCAGGCGGCGCAGGGAGTTGGCGGCGAGCAGGCCGGTCATCGGGATGCACGCGGGCGTGGTGATCACTGAAAGCTGCCCGGAATGAATTTGCCGTTTTCCATGTGCGCCGGAACATAGGTATCCAGATGGCGCTCGGCGAAAAGACCGGAAAACACAAAGGACAGGGCGATCAGGACCAGACCGGACATGACAAGGATCAGGAACGGTTTACTCCAATGCTCGGGATCGAAGGCGGATTTCTTGCTGAGCATCAACCATCCCGCAAAAAGCGCGAACGGGATCAGGAAAAGCACGAGTGTTTCAAATGCAATGCGGATCATGCCGCGTATAGCCTCTCGTAAAGATTGCGCAGAATGCCTGCGGTGACACCCCATATATAATGTGTTTCATACGGAATTGCATAATATTTCCGGATGGCACCGCGCCATTCCGCCGAATGTTGCTGATGGTTCGACGGGTCCATCAGAAAGCGGAGCGGAACCTCGAAAACGGCTTCGACTTCCGCCGCATTGGGTTGGAACTGTGCGGTGTCCGCAACGAGTGCCATGACGGGGATGATCCGGAAGCCGGTGGCGGAGAGGTAGGGATCGAGAAATCCGAGGGGGGTGACGTGATGGCTTGCAAGGCCGATCTCCTCGTCTGCTTCGCGGAGCGCGGTTGCGAGGGGGGAGGCGTCGGCGGCGTCGATCTTGCCGCCGGGAAATGCGACCTGCCCGGCATGGTCTTTCAGATGGGATGCGCGTCGTGTCAGGATGATCGACGCCTCATCGCCGCGTGCGATGACAGGAATGAGAACGGCGGCGGGGCGGTGGGCTTGATCGGCGAGTGTCGGCACATAGCCTGCGAGTTGGTGATCCCCGACGCTCGGGATGATTGCGGGATCAAAGAGATCGGCGGCGGGTTCGAGCGTCAGCGCGTTCAGGGCGCGGGCGCGAACGGCGTCGATTGAAAACAATGTCTCCTGCGGGAGGGCCGTGGGGGCTTTCATCGGGCTGCGAGCTTTTCTGCTTCGATCATCGGGAAGAAGGCGCCGTTCGAGGTGAGGCCGAACATGGCTTGATGGTTGATCTCGCGTTCCTCGCCCAGTTCCATCAGATCGTAGAAGACGGGGCGCGCGACCTTGGCCCACAAGCCGCCGCGGATGAGGATGTAGGGTTTGAGGCCGCCTGTGGCCTCCTCCTCGAAACGGATCGGGTGGTCGGGGCCGGCAGTGACGCTGTCATCGACATTTGTCCGGAAGATCAGGGATTGGCCGTTTTCACCGGTCACGATATCCATGGCAACCGCAAGGAAGGGGGCATCATCGACCTGAATGCCGACCATTTCGACGGGGGTGACGAGTACGTGGCGTTCGGGGTCTTTACGCAGGATCGAGGCGAAGAGCTTGACGAGGGCGGGGCGGCCAATCGGCGTGCCGAGATAAAACCATGTGCCGTCGGAGGCGATCCGCATATCGATTTCGCCACAATAGGCCGGGTGCCATTGATCAACAGGCGGCGGGCCCTTTTCCGCGACCTTGCGGGCGGTGACAGTGAGGCTATCAAGGGGCGACTGCGTGTTTTTCGGGTTCATTCCGCTCTTATAAGGGATTGAAGCCGCGTGAGGCCAATTTTTTCTTGGGGTTCTCAATCCGTGGTCCGAATGATTGACGGCGTGCATGAGGGGGCGAGTTGGATCGTCCGGCTATGGTGCGCTTTAAAGCGAAACTCAATTTTCTCAGGTCGATGAAATCAGGGAAAGAGCTTCCCTGCCATCGATAACCGCATCGGTCACTAAGCGGCGATCAAAAGTTGCCAGTTTCCCACCATTCGCTTTGGCCAGAGCGAGCAGATATGAATCGGTTATTTGCGAGGCACTGAGCAACCTTGCCGGATTGACGTTCGCATTGGCAATCAAGCTTATGTCATCTCCCCAGAATTGATGGCCGGGCAGCGTCAGCATTTGTCGGAGTAGGGGCACAACCGATGCGGGAGAACCCGGCGAGTTTGGATAGGATGTGTGACCGACGATGCGAAGAACGGCGTTTTCCGTGAGAGGGCAGGTTGCCCATGATGTATGCCCCTCCGTTTCGAACCAGTCATGTGCACCGTCATGATCGATATGTGCCGGATCGATCAGCGCAATCAGCACGTTCACGTCCAACAGGAAAGTCATGGTGTCTCGTCGCGTAAGCTGTTCACCAATTCAAGCGTTATCGGCACTGCATCGGCGCGGAGTGGTAACAAGGGCACTCCGTTGCGTGAAATTCTGCCCACAGGCGGTGAGGGTGCGAGGCCGCGGCGGGCCAATTCGGAGATAACATCGCCGAGGCTGCGATGTTGGCGATCAGCCAGTGCACGCGCTGCAGTGAGCACGTCGTCATCAATCGAGACCGTTGTGCGCATTTCATGACCCGTTGGAAGCATCGAACATCACGCATCATGCATCAAAATGCACAAGAATTCAACGATATCTCTCGAGGATTATTGACGGGCGCACTTGGATTAGCGCTGTTGTTCGGCGATCAGACCGGTCTAATCGAACAGGCTCGAGACGCTTGACCCGGTTGCGGTGCGGCCGATGGCTTCGCCCATGAGTTGGGCGACCGAGATCACGCGGATATTGCTTGCGACCTTGACGGCTTCGGTTGGCTGGATGGAATCGGTGAGCACCAGTTCCTTGAGCTTCGACGAAGCGATGCGGGCGACGGCGCCGCCCGAGAGCACGCCGTGGGTGATGTAGGCATAGACTTCCTTCGCGCCGTCGGCGAGCAGTGCGTCGGCCGCGTTGCACAATGTGCCGCCGGAATCCACGATATCATCGACGAGAATGCAGGAGCGGCCTTTGACGTCGCCGATAATGTTCATGACTTCGCTCTCGCCTGCGCGTTCGCGCCTTTTGTCGACGATGGCGAGGGGGGCATCGATCCGTTTGGCAAGCGCGCGGGCGCGGACCACGCCGCCGACGTCAGGTGACACGACCATGACGTTCGACGTGTCCATGTGTTGCTGGATGTCACGGGCCATCAGGGGGGCGGCGAAGAGATTGTCGGTCGGGATATCGAAGAAGCCCTGGATCTGGCCGGCGTGAAGATCGACGGTGAGAACGCGGTCGACGCCGGATTGGGTGATGAGATTGGCGACGAGTTTGGCGGAGATCGGTGTGCGCGGGCCGGCTTTGCGATCTTGTCGGGCATAACCGAAATAGGGGATCACGGCGGTGATGCGTTTGGCGGAGGCGCGACGCAAGGCATCCGAGATGATGAGAAGTTCCATCAGATGGTCATTGGTCGGGAAAGAGGTTGACTGGATGATGAACACATCCTGCCCGCGGACATTCTCTTGAATTTCAACAAAGATTTCCATATCCGCGAACCGGCGGACCTGCGCCTTGGCGAGCGGCAGCGAGAGATAGGCGGCAATCGCTTCGGACAGCGCGCGATTTGAATTCCCCGCGACCAGCTTGATGTCAGCTTTCATGGCGAGAACTCGGCTCCAACTCTTTGTTTCAGGATAGGAAACGACTCGGCAAGCCGTTTCATGAAGCGCTTTAGCAGTCTGATCCGGCAGTCACAATATCGAGATCATTGATCCCACATCAAAGTTATGGAAAACGGAATTTTATCTGGCGTGGCGGAGCTGCGCGCTTACCGGACCATCAATCCGGTGTCGGGGCAGTTGAGCGGTTCGGCACCTTCGGGTGTGACGAGATAGGTGCGGCCGAGACATATGGCCGTTTCGCTCTCCGAATCCATCAGGATCATATGGGCGAACATGACCATGCCCGGCTCGATCACCCAGTCATTATTCTCGTAAAACATCGGCCAATCCATCCATGACGGCGTGAATTTGGCACCCAGCGAATAGCCGCAGGCGTTGAGACGGTGCGAGGACAGGCCGTGTTCGTCGAAAATGCGGGTGTGGGCGGCGAAGACATCGCCCGCGGTTGCGCCGGGTTTCAATGTGTTCTGGCAGGCGAGGAGGGCTTGTTCGGCGGCGTGGTGATAGGTGATGTGCAGGGGGCGTGGCTTGCCGACGACGACCGTGCGCATGATGGCGGCATGGTAATGGCGGAAGGTGCCGGCGAATTCGATGGTAATCTGATCGTCCTGATCGAGTGTGCGACGACCGGCCTTGTAACGGCAGAGCAGCGCATCGCGGCCCGACCCGATGATGAATTCGTTGCCGGGGTAATCGCCACCGGCGCTGAAGATGGCATTGTGCTGGGCGGCGAGGATGTGGCCCTCATCGGCACCGGCGCGAATGGCGTCCAAGGCGGCTTTGTCGGCGGCATCCGATAGTTTTGCGGCCTCGCGGACATAGACGATTTCGGCGGGGGATTTGATGGCGCGCAGGCGGGTGACGCAGTCGGAGGCGTCTTCCAGCGTTGCAACGCCTTTGAAGGCGTCTTCGAGCCGTTTGCCGTTGAAATGGCTGAGGCCATAGCTGTCGAATTCGACGCCGAGGGTTGTGCCGGAGCCTGCGAGATCACGCACCATGGCGACGAGATCCTGCGACGGATTGGCATTTTTGCCGTCTTTCCAGACGCGTACATCGTCGAGGATCGAGGTGTGCTTGGCTTGGCGCAGATCGGCGGAGCGGGTGAGGAGCGCCATTCGGCCATCGGCACCGAGATAGAGACATTGGAAAAAGCAAAAGCCGAATGTGTCATAGCCGGTGAGCCAATACATGCTCTCCTGCTGGAACAACAGAATACCATCCAATTTGCGCGCTTCCATGACATCGAGGAGGCGGTGGCGGCGGGCGAAGAATTCATAGTCGTCAAAATGTGTGCTCATGTTTTTTTCTTAGGGGATTCGGAGCGTGCTGTCATCGCAAAACCCTTTCATCGGCGCGGGCGAGTGCGTATATCAAGGCGATGAGCCGCAAGCCGAGTGATATTCCCCCCGAAATCGACCTGCCTGACGATATGGATCTCGCCGAGGCGGGTGACGAGGGTGTGGAAGAAGGGGATTCCGGCGTCGAACTGGATTTCGAGGCCGATGCAACGCCGCTCCGGTTGAAGGCGGGCGTCGAGGTGATCCAGAAGGCGTTGCGCACATTGCCCAACGTGCCGGGCGTGTATCGTATGATCGATGATACGGGCGCGGTGCTGTATGTGGGGAAGGCGAAAAGCCTCAAAAAGCGGGTCGCAAATTATGCGCGGGGTGTTGGCCATACGAGCCGCATCGCGCGGATGATTGCCGAAACGGCGTCGATGGAATTCGTGACGACGGAGACCGAGACGGAAGCGCTGTTGCTCGAGGCGAATTACATCAAGCAATTGAAGCCGCGGTTCAACGTGCTGCTGAGGGATGATAAATCCTTCCCGTATATTCTGATCGCGTCGGACCATATCGCGCCGCAATTGACGAAGCATCGCGGGGCGCGGAACCGGCAGGGATATTATTTCGGGCCGTTTGCGAATGTGTGGGCGGTGAGCCGGACGGTGACGGCGTTGCAGCGGGCGTTTTTGTTGCGGACCTGTACGGATTCGTTCTTCCAGAACCGGACGCGGCCGTGCCTGCTCTATCAAATCAAGCGGTGTGCGGGGCCGTGCACAAACGAGGTGGATGCGCCGGGATATGCGCGGCTGGTGGCGGAGGCGCGGGATTTTCTGAGCGGGAAGAGCCAGGCGGTGAAGGCGCGGCTTGGAGAGGCGATGCAGGAAGCGTCGGACGCGCTCGAATTCGAGGCGGCGGCGCGCTTGCGCGACAGGTTGGCGGCGCTTTCGGCGATTGCAGCAAGCCAGGATATCAATCCGCAGACGGTGGACGAGGCGGATGTGTTTGCGTTGCATGAGGATGCGGGGCAGTTTTGTATCCAGATTTTCTTTTTCCGGAATTACCAGAATTGGGGGAACCGCTCCTATTTCCCGCGGGCGGACCGCTCGATTCCGGCGGCCGAGGTGCTCGCGCAGTTTGTGGCGCAGTTTTACGATGACAAGCCGCCGCCAAAGCTGGTTTTGCTGTCGCATGAGCCCGAGGAGAGCGAATTGCTCGCGGATGCCCTGTCGGTTCATGCCGGGCATCGTGTCGAGATGAGCGTGCCGAAGCGGGGCGAGAAGCGCAATCTGGTCGATCATGCGGCGAGCAATGCGAAGGAGGCGCTGGCGCGCAAGCTCGCGGACACCGCGTCGCAAAAGCAATTGCTGGGGGCGCTGGCGCAGGCATTTGATCTGCCGAAGGTGCCGCGCCGGGTGGAAGTGTATGATAATTCGCACATTATGGGCACGAATGCCGTGGGCGGCATGGTGGTTGCGGGTGAAAACGGGTTTTCGAAGCCGCATTACCGGACGTTCAACATCCAGTCGCAGGAGATTACGCCGGGCGATGATTACGGGATGATGCGGGAGGTGCTGTCGCGGCGCTTTGCGCGGCTGATGAAGGAAAGCGATGCGGACGAGCCACCCGTGACGCCCGATGCCGACCAGCCGGAGGCGGCGGATACGATGCCGGCTTGGCCTGATCTGGTGCTGATCGATGGCGGGAAGGGGCAGCTTGAGGCGGCACGTGTGGTGCTCGACGAGCTCGGGATTACCAAGGTCCCGCTGGTTGGCGTTGCCAAGGGGCCGGATCGCGATGCGGGGCGCGAGACGTTTTTTATTCCGGGGCGGGCGCCGTTCAAATTGCCGCCGCGCGATCCGGCGCTGTATTTCGTGCAGCGTTTGCGCGACGAGGCGCACCGGTTTGCGATCGGGACGCATCGGGCGCGACGCAAGAAGGATCTGACGAAAAGCCCGCTTGATGAAATTCCGGGGATCGGGCCGACGCGGAAGCGGGCGCTGCTGCTGCATTTTGGCACGGCGAAGGCGATTGCGCGGGCATCGCTCGATGATCTGGCGAAAACGCCCGGTGTCAACCAGGCAACGGCGCGGGCGGTGTATGATTTTTTCCTCTCGGGCGGGAAATAGGGGTGCATCGCTTAAGATTGGCGCGTGCAACCCGTTGAATTAGGTATTGACGCTTGCAACAGGCTTATGCTTCCTGAATTCCATGGCCATCATATCTAAATCACGCCGAGTCGGACCTTTGTCGCTGCCAAATCTGCTCACTTACGGGCGGGTTTTGGCTGTGCCTGTGGTTGTGATGTGCATGTTCTGGCCGGAAGAGTTCTGGATGCGGTGGACGGCGCTGGGTATTTTTGCGCTTGCTGCGATTACGGATTTTCTCGACGGGTATCTGGCGCGGATCTGGGCGCAGCAATCCTCGCTCGGGCGGATGCTTGACCCGATTGCCGACAAATTGTTGGTGGCGGCGTGTCTGATGATGCTGGTGGCCGACCGTACGATCCATGGCTGGTCGATCTGGGCGGCGATTGTGATTTTAAGCCGTGAAATTCTGGTGTCGGGGCTGAGGGAGTTTCTCGCAGAGCTCAGGGTGAGCGTTCCCGTTTCGACAATCGCCAAGTGGAAGACGACGGTGCAATTGGTGTCTGTGGGATTTTTGATTGCCGGGCAGGCGGGCGAGACGGTGCTGCCGGGCAATGTGACGATCGGGATTGTGTTGTTGTGGATTGCGGCGCTGCTGACGCTCTATACCGGATATGATTATTTCAAAGCCGGTATCCGCCATGTGGTGGAACTCGATGACTGAGGTGAAACTGGTTTATTTCGCGTGGGTGCGGGAGCGTGTGGGGGTTCCGGAGGAGCGCGTGACGCTGCCTGAAACCGTTCACACCGTGCGCGATGTGGCGGCCTGGCTTGCGGGACGGGGCGAGCATTATGCGGCCGCGTTCGAGAATTCGGAGATTGTACGGGCCGCGATTGACTGCCGCCATGTGAAGCCCGAGACGCCCATTGCCGGGGCGTCGGAAATCGCGTTTTTCCCGCCCATGACCGGCGGATAGGGGCCGAGATGGAACCGCGTGTGACAATCCGCGTTCAGGCCGAGCCGTTCGATGCAGCGGCGGAGAGCGCGCTGATTGCGGAAGGGCGTTTCGATATTGGGGCGATTGTGACGTTTTCGGGGCTGTGCCGGAGCGAGGGTGGCAATCTGGCGGCGCTCGAACTCGAGCATTATCCCGGAATGGCGGAGGAAGAGATCGGCCGTGTGGCGGCGGAGGCACTGGGCCGATGGCCGTTGCAGGGCGTAACGGTGATCCACCGGTTCGGCAAAGTAAGCCCCGGGGACGGGATTGTGCTGGTGGTGACGGCCTCGGCGCATCGGGCCGCGGCGTTTGAAGCGGCGAGTTTTCTGATGGATTTCCTGAAAACCCGCGCGCCGTTCTGGAAGAAAGAACACGCAACCGATGGAACGACGGGCGGATGGGTGGATGCGCGGGAAGCGGACGACGCAGCAACCGAACGCTGGATTCGTGTTTGAGGGGTGAGGGTGGCGGGGGTGTTGCCTCGCACTTGACAGATTTAATTGCCGTACATACAAAAATTTCATGGAGATAGATTTTGATCCCCTGAAGAATGCTCGTAATGTCGAAGAGCGCGGATTAAGCTTTGAGCGCGTGGCGGAATTTGATTTTAATTCGGCGGTTTTCAATTTGGATGATCGGCGTGATTATGGCGAAGCTCGTGTTCGAGCCTTAGGTTTTTTAGGTAATCGGCTCCACGCGCTTGTGTTTGTGGACAGTCCTAAGGGAATTCGCGTTATCAGTTTCCGTAAAGCAAACGAACGTGAGGTGCGTGGTTATGAACAAGCAAGGCGTCAAGCTCATGGATAAGGATAATCCTGAATGGTCGGATGCAGACTTTGCGCGTGCTGTTCCATTCTCCGGATTGCCTCTCACCCTGCAAGCAAAACTTCGCGGGCGGCCTAAAGCTGCTGTGACCAAGGAGCGGATCACGATCCGGCTATCGCGTGACGTCGTCGAGCGCTTTCGTGCCTCGGGCGAGGGCTGGCAGACGCGGGTTGATGCGGCTTTGCAGGAATGGCTGATCACCCATCCCAAGGGGTTTTGACCTCACCCCACAAGGCGCTCTTCGCCGGTGTCTACCTGGCTTTTATTGCCGTGCGGGATGGGGCCTTCGCGGGTGATGCGCCAGAGGGCATAGGTGATGATTGTGAAGTGGACGAGCGCGTTGTGGACGAAGAGCATGCGGTCGCCGAGGGCGGTCATCAGCCATGCGACGAAGGTGGGGCCGACAATTGCGCCGATGCAATAGATGAAGAGCGTGGTGCTGGCGACGGGCACGGCTTTTTCGGGGCCGAGGCGATCGACCGAGAGCGCCGTCATCAGCGGATAGAGCACGGTGATGAGGCCGCCGACGAGAAAGCCGAGCGTGTAGAGCAAAAAGGGTTGCGGGGCTGGGATGAGCGCCATGGCGATTTCGGGCAGCATGACGGCGAGCGACATGCCGGCAATGACCTTGCGGCGGTCGAAGCGATCCGACAGGCGGCCGACGGGATAGGGCGAGAGCGCCGAACCGATGATTGCGAAGGTCATGAAACTTGCGACTGTGCCGGGGCCGAGATCGAGCTTTTGCACGTAAGCGGGGATGATCGACCAGAAGGTGCCGTTGGCAAGGCCGAGCAGAATGGCGGTGACGAGGCTTATGGGGGAGACGCGCCAGAGTTTGCGGATGACGAGACGCCCCTTTGGCGGCAAAGGCGGCGGCTCGGCCTTTGTCATGGCCATGGGCACGAGCGCGAGCATCATGAAGCTGGCGGCGGCGGAGAACAGCGCGTCGCTTTTGGCCTCGAAGAAGCGCAAGGTCTGCTGGCCGAGCGCGGAACCGGCGAAATTCGAGATGTTGTAAATCGCGAGAAGCCGCCCGCGCTGGGCGGGGCCGGCTTTTCCGGAAATCCAGCTTTCAACGACGGCATAAAGGCCCGCAAAGCAGAAGCCGACAAGGGCGCGCAGGATCATCCACGGGATCGGCGACACTGCAATCGGAAACGCCAGAACAGCGACCGAGACGACGGCGGAATAGGCGGCGAAGGCCCGCGTGTGCCCGGCGCGGCGCACGATTGACGGGGCCGCCCATGTGCCCGCCAGCATGCCGAAGAAATAGGCCGACCCGATCACGCCGACCATGACCGGGCTGAACCCCTCCACCGTGGCGCGAAACGGCACGAGCGTGTTGAACAAGCCATTGCCCGCAATCATGATGAAAACGGCAATCAGAACGGGCAGGACGGAGAGGGTGAGTTGACGCACGAGCGAATCCGGAAGTCGGGTGAGTGTTTGTTATGCGACCAGCATTATGAAGGGGGGATTAAGATGGGGGGGTGGAGTGTATTTTG
>CAMCXA010000023.1 GCA_945883115.1 Alsobacter soli | reverse complement strand
AGCGCCGTCCCGCCCGAATTATCCGCCCGCTTCGTCGTCAATGCCATGGTCGTTGCCGCCGCCATGTGGCTGATGATCGGCAGCCTCGCCGGCCTGATCTGGCAACGCCTCGAGCGTTCCGCGCCATGACCGCGACTGCCAGCCTGTTCGTCTGCACAGGTTGCCTTGACGCTCCCGATCATTTCATCGCCGCCTTGCGCGCGCATCTCACTGGCTCGGGCTGCACCGTCAAACCCGTCGAATGCCTCGCCGTCTGCGAGCGTCCCGCCACGCTCTCCCTGACTGGACATGGCAAATGGACATATCTGCTCGGGAACATTTCGCCTGAAGTCGATCTCGCCTCCCTCGTCGAGACAGCCCGCGCCTACGCCTCTTCCCCGAACGGCATCATCCCGATGGATCAACGCCCGCTTGCCTTCCGCGATTGGGTGATCGCCCGCAGTCCGCCGCCCGAATTCGAGATGCCCTGACCCCTGTTTTTCATGTGGAAGCAGGGGCGACAATGCGGCAAAGCTATGGCATAGAGGATCAGAACTTTCAGAATTTGATCAGGAGATACAGCATGCCTTCATCGTTTTCAGCACTCATCGGCACCTCCCAACGCAGCGATTTCCTGTCGAAAGTGCTTCTCGTTCTGGCTGGCACCGCTGTTCTGGCGCTTGCCGCCCATGTGAAGGTTCCCTTCTGGCCCGTTCCCATGACAATGCAGACAGTGGTCGTTCTGTTGATCGGTGCCGCCTACGGCCCGACACTCGCCGCCGCCACCTTGATCACCTATCTCGTTGAGGGCGCGCTCGGCCTGCCGGTGTTCACCGCGGGCGCAGGCGCTCTTTACATGGTTGGCCCCACGGGCGGTTATCTCGTTGGCTTCCTCGCCGCCGCCACCGCTGTCGGCTTCCTGTTCAGCCGCGGTTACGCCAAATCACTTCCCGCGACGATCGCCATTTTCCTGCTCGGTGACGTTCTCGTCTTCGCCTTCGGCGTCGCATGGCTTGGCAATCTGATCGGCTTTGAAAAGGCCATCGCCGGCGGCTTGCTGCCATTCCTGCCAGCCGAAGCCCTCAAGATCGCGCTAGCCACCGCAGCTGTCACGCTCGTCAAGCGGGCAGGGCGCAAGCAAATCGACGGCTGATCACACCATCTGCGACGTGAGCGGGCAGAGGATCGGCCCGCCACGCGCGCTTTCCAGTCCCTTGGCAAGCCGCAAGGCCCGGCCTTCCTGAAAGCCCGGCACAACCAATTGCATCCCCACCGGCAATCCCTCGCCGGAAAGCCCCATCGGCAACGAGATCGCCGCAAGGTCGAGATAATTCGCAAACCGCGTAAACACAGCCGGGCTGTCATGCTCGGGATGCTGCCCCATAAGAGGCGCCGGAAACGCCGTGCTCGGCATCAAGATCGCATCCACCTGCTCATAGAGCGTTGCAATCGCCTTCTTTTCCGCTTCCCGCCGCTCATGATTGCCGCGATGCATCGCCGCTGAAATATCGCGTGCCGACATGATCCGCCGCCGCACCGGTTCCCCCAGTCGGCAGGGCGTTTCTTCCGCGAAATGCCCGTAATGGAAATACGAATCCACCGCCAGAAACGCACCGCACGGCGCCGCATAGGCCGCAAGCGAACGCCCCAGCGAAATCGGAACAATCACGGCACCGAGAGAGATCAAAAGCTCCCGCGTTTCCGCATAAACCCGCGCCGTATCCCGATGCAATTCAACACCCAGATCCGTCACAAGCCCGATCCGCTTGCCGCGATACCATGCCGCGAGACGCTCCGGCGTGTCATCCCGCAACACATCCTGCACCTGCCCGCCACACATGGCCGCAAACAAAGCCGCCGCATCATCCACCGTCCGCGTCAACGGCCCCAGCGTATCGAGCATCTCGGAGAGCGGCAGCACATCAATCGTCTCGATCAAGCCCGCAGTGGTCTTCAACCCGACAAGCCCCGAAAACGAGGAGGGCAACCGGATCGAGCCGCCCGTATCCGAGCCGAGTGCGCCCGGCACAAGTCCCGCCGCCACCGCCACCGACGACCCGTTCGATGACCCGCCCGGCACTCTTGGGTTCTTCATATCCCACGGATTGAGCGGCGTTCCCATCGTCTCGTTCGAACCCCATCCCCCGAACGCATATTCAACCGTTGCCGCCTTGCCGATAATCACCGCGCCCGCCGCCCGCAATCGCGTGACAATCAGCGCATCCCGCAATTCCGGCATTGCCGCCCGCCGCGTCAGCGATCCCGCCCCCGTCGGATGCCCCGCGACATGGATAATGTCCTTGATCGCAACCGGCACGCCATGCAGCGGCCCCTTCGGCACGCCCAGTTGTGCAAGGTGATCAAGATGCCGCGCTTCAGCGAGCGCCCGCTCCCGATCGACAGAAGCAAACGCTTTCAACTGCCCGTTCCACGTCTCGATGCGCCCGAGTGCCGCAGAAGTTTCCGCCTCCGCGCTGGTTTTTCCCTGGATGATTGCGGTCTGGATGTCACGAAGTGTCGGAAGCATGGGCATAGGATGCTCGATTTTGAGGGGTCGGAAACGGTTTTCGATACTCGCCCACAATCAAACCTTGTCCCGGCGCATTCGGCAAGCGCTAATCCACACGCCTCACCTGTCAAAGGGGGTTTAGCTTTTTCCGATTTCGCGATAAAACATCTCTCTCTTTCAACAATCAGGAGATTATCATGACATCAATGCTCGCGTTCCAGCGCAACCTCAACCTCATCGACGGCGCTTGGGTGGAAGCTGATTCGCGACAAAGCATTGATGTCACAAACCCGGCCACGGGCGCCGTCATCGGCACGGTTCCGAACAGCGGCACCGCTGAAACACGCCGCGCTATTGAGGCCGCCGAACGCGCCTTCCACGTCTGGCGCAACGTCACCGCCGCCGAGCGCGCCGAAAAAATGCGCAAGCTCGCGGCTCTCATCGAGAAGCACAAGGAAGAACTCGCCATCCTGCTCACAACCGAACAGGGCAAGGCCTTGGCCGAGGCCCGCGGTGAAATCGGCAGCTGCGCCAATTACATCCTCTGGTTCTCGGAAGAAGCCCGCCGCGTCTACGGCGATGTCGTCCCGTCGCCATGGCCCGGCCGCCGTATCCTTGTCACGCGCGAGCCCGTCGGCGTCGTCGCCGCCATCACGCCGTGGAACTTTCCGTCCCTCATGCTGGCGCGGAAGATCGGCGCGGCATTGGCCGCAGGCTGCTCCGTCGTCGCCAAGCCCGCAACGCAAACGCCCTATTCAGCCCTCGCCTGGGGCTTGCTTGCGGAGGAGGCCGGTATCCCGAATGGCGTCGTCAATGTCGTCACCGGTTCCGCCTCGGCAATCGGCGGCGAACTGACCACCAACCCGCTCGTCAAGAAAATCACCTTCACCGGCTCGACAGGCGTCGGCAAAATGCTGATGGCGCAGGCCAGCGGCACCATGAAGCGTCTCTCCATGGAATTGGGCGGCAACGCCCCCTTCATCGTTTTTGATGATGCCGATCTCGATGCCGCGGTCGAAGGCGCGATCATGTCGAAATTCCGCAATTCCGGCCAGACATGCGTTTGCGCCAACCGCTTCCTCGTCCAATCCGGCATTTATGACGCATTCACCGAGAAATTTTCCAAGGCCATCGCCGCGCTCAAAGTCGGCAACGGCATGGAAGCCACCACCACAAACGGCCCGCTGATCGACACCAAAGCCGTGGAGAAGGTCGAAGAACACATCGCCGATGCAGTCGCGAAAGGCGCCAAGATCGTCATGGGCGGCAAACGCCACGCGCTTGGCGGCTCCTTCTTCGAGCCGACCCTGATGACAGGCATCACCCCGTCAATGGCCGTCGCCCGCGAAGAAACCTTCGGCCCGCTTGCCCCCATGTTCCGCTTCGAGACGGAGGCCCAGGCCATCGCCATGGCCAATGATACCGAATTCGGCCTCGCTGCCTATGCCTATACCCGCGATCTGGGCCGCACCTTCCGCGTGCTCGAAGGCCTGAATTACGGCCAAGTCGGCATCAATGCCGGCCTCATCACCACAGAAGTCGCCCCCTTCGGCGGCGTCAAAGAATCAGGCATGGGCCGCGAAGGCTCCAAATACGGCCTCGATGACTACCTCAACATCAAATACGGCTGCTTGGCCCTATGATTGAGTGCCCTGCTCCGGCGACGGAGCAGGGTTTGATTGGGGTGGGGGCGCGGGCAAACACCAATTTCTTCGGCGGTGATGCACAGCTCTACGCGCTTTCAGACAACCGACCTAGGGTCGAAAGCGTGCAGCGTTCGGCACGGTTTATGACCATGTCGACGAATTGCACCAATGACTTTTCGTCAAGGCCGGGACGTGCCAACTCGGTCGCAACTTCATTTGCTTGCGCGATTGTCGCTTCACCAATCTCTGCAACCCGTCTCCGAACCACCGGCAAGCCAAGGCCCGCATCGGCGGCAAATGCGTTCCAACCTTTCGCGTCCAGTTCCGCGAGCGTAGCGCGTTGTCCGATCTTCATCGCAAATTTCGGCGAAAGATCGGGATAGGCGACTGTCGCCAGTAAATCATAAAGCGGGGCCAGACGTGGGCCTTCGTCGCTATAGAAAATGGAGAAGTTCTTTCCGTGCGCGTCGGCGTTTCCCGCCATCACATTGAAAATGACTGCGTCAAGAAGCTTCAGAACATCGACAGCGGGCCTCGCAACGATGCGGCGGAGAAGCTCAAAGCAAACCTTGAAGGTCGGCCCGCCCTCGCTGGCATACTTAGTCTCCGGCGGAACCCCGAGCGCCTGGCAGAAATCCTCTTGATGGATCCGACGCACATGTCCATCGTCGTCAATCGCCCGGTCATAGCGTTCGATAAGGAGGAAAGTTCGATCCCGCACGACCCGTGGCTCAACCGGCGCGACATCAAGGCCGATTGCGGCGGCAAGACGCATCACAAAGGCCTCGTTCTCGGTCGTCGCCCTAAAGCGTGATATAGGCGGTTTGAGAATATGCGTCGTGGGCTGGCCCGGTGCAGGCAACGCCACCGCACCATCCACCAGAACCACCGGCACCTTCGATTGCGCGCCAGCGAGAGAAAGGCGGAGCCCTTCCTCGCCCGCAAGCAATGGGCGGACGGGCAGGGCGTCCAGAATCCGGATCAAACCTGCATCGTCAAGCGCGGTTGGACGTTGATCGGAAGAGGGTGTGGTCGGCGCTTCACCGAGCGGCAGAAGTTGGAGTGCGCCCGCGACATCGCCTCCAAGGCGATCGAGAAGGGCGAAATCATTTGCACGCGAAACGCCGAGTGCTTGCGCCGCGGCGTCGCGCTGGCTTTCTTCCGGCAAGAGTCCGCCAAAGAATGGACGGCACTCGCGACGTGTGAAGGGCTCCGCCCGCTTCGGCAGCGAAGCCGACAAGGGCAGCGCATTCACGTCGTCCAGCCATGCCAGTGAATAGCCAAAGCCCAATTCCCCGAACCGGTCCTGCGTTAGCATCCCGACAATCCGCCCATCCCACCAAACATCCAACCTCCGCATCATGCCTTCCGCGCTCCCTTGGGTTCCGGAGGCGGTGTGATCTCCAGTGAGCATCCGAGCGTGGCGAGCACCTGAAGCGCCTTGCCGATTTGTGCGGTCTGCTTGCCGGCTTCGAGATCAACGATGAACCGCAGGCCGACGCCTGCCGCGCCCGCGAGTTGGTCTTGCCGCAAGCCGAAGGCCTTGCGGGTTGTTCTTACAATATCGCCAATCTCGGCGGTGGTGAGGGTGCGTCTGTTCATGATCTTTACCGAACGGGAAAATATCACGAATTTCCGGAGAATGTCTATCAAAATTTCCCGCTCGGGAAACAAACCCCGTCAAGCGCCACTAATTACTCAAATATTCCCGCTCGGGAACATTTCTGCTGCCAGCAACCGCTTCCGCCTCAATCACCCTCGCTTTCGCGCCAAGCCCTCACCAGCGCAACGCCGCCGTATGCACCGGCGCGTCCCACAGGGCGGTGATTTCGTCGTCGAGCGCCGTGATCGTGATCGAGCATCCCGCCATTTCGAGCGATGTCACATAGGAACCCGTCAATGAACGGGCGACGATGATCCCCTTGCCCGCCAGGATTTTTCGCACCGAATTCACCATCAGATAAAGCTCCATCAGCGGCGTGCCGCCGAAGCCGTTCACGAAGAGCAGGCAGGGGCTTCCCGCTTTCAGGCCGAGTTCTTCGAGCACCGCATGTGTCATCTCGGCCGCGATCTCGTCGGCTTGCGCCAGCTTGACCCGGCGACGGCCCGGCTCGCCATGAATGCCGACGCCCATTTCCATCTCGTCATCGCCGATGCTGAAGGTCGGGTTTCCGGCGGCAGGCACAATACACGAGGTCAGCGCCACACCCATCGAGCGCGTCCGGTCATTCACGCGCTTGCCCAAGGCCTGCAGGCTTGCAAGGTCATGCCCTTTTTCCGCCGCCGCACCCACAATCTTTTCAACCACGAGTGTTCCCGCAACACCCCGGCGCCCCGTCGAATAGGTCGATTTTTCAACCGCAACGTCATCATCCGTCACAACGGTTTTGACGTCGCCCGAGGCCATTTCCGCCGCCATCTCGAAGTTCATAATATCGCCTTCGTAATTCTTGACGATATAGAGCACACCCGCGCCGGTATCGACGGCCTCGGCGGCGGCGAGCATCTGGTCGGGCGTCGGCGAGGTGAAAACCTGCCCCGGGCACGCCGCATCCAGCATCCCCAACCCGACAAATCCGGCATGCAGCGGCTCATGGCCCGAGCCACCGCCCGAGATCAACGCAACCTTGCCCGTCTTCAGCGCCGCGCGCCTGACGAATTTATATTCGTCGCCCAACGTCACAATATCGGCATGCGCCGCAACAAATCCGTCCAGACTCTCGGTCAGCACGGTTTCGACACCATTGATCAGCTTCTTCATGGTTCCCCCCTTGGTTTATGGTTCATCCGACGAAAGATCGTCGATCAGTCGG
The DNA here is from genome assembly GCA_945883115.1 of Alsobacter soli. Taxonomy (GTDB): domain Bacteria; phylum Pseudomonadota; class Alphaproteobacteria; order Rhizobiales; family Beijerinckiaceae; genus CAIUPE01. The sequence goes on along the minus strand of CAMCXA010000023.1, from coordinate 27,108 downwards.
TTCAGCGAACGGGAAAAATTGCCGAGCATCTCGTCGACAATCGCATTGCGAACCGGATCACCGAGATCGGGCACATCCAGCGCGATCCGCCGCGTCGCAGGGCGACTGCTGACAAGCCGCAATTTCCCGGGATGCGCCACCTCGTAATGCTTCAGAAAGGCGACACGGCTTTCTTGCGAAAAATGGCAAAGCTCGAACAGCAGGTCGAGATGCTGCGCCGGTATCGGCATCGTATAGGCCGGGTTGGCAATCTGAGACACGAAGGAGCGGTTCTTGCCGAGCGCCGTCGCCAGCCTTTGCCGCGTGCCGGAAGGTCGGTTCTCGAGCACCGTCTTCAAAATCTTCTTGTACTCGGCAATCGCCGACGCCCCTTTCCGGAGCGGGAGCGCGCCGCTCATGGCATAGCCTCGTCCATCTGCCCGAGATCAACCTCGGAAATCGCCTGCTTCGCGCGCGCCAGAAGTTTCGGCGCAACCGAGACACTGCGGATCCCGTGCTTGAGCAAAGCAGGGATGATCCGCGGGTCGCCGCCCGCATCGCCGCACAAGCTCACATCCCGTCCGCTCGTCCGGCCATAAGCCGCAACCGAGCCGATCAGCCGGAGGACTGCCGGGTTCATCGTGTCGGCAAGGTCGGCAACCGCGCCAATGTCACGCCCCGCCGCCGTCACATATTGCGTCAGATCATTCGACCCGATCGAGAAGAAGTCGGCATCGAACAGGTCGATCGCAATCGCCGCCGCCGGCACCTCCACCATAATCCCCATCTGGGGCAGCGCCGCCGGAATACCCTCGGCGAGTAGCGCCGCGATTTCCTCGTTCATCAGCGCCTTGGTCTGCTCGAGCTCGCTCGGCACGGTCACCATCGGCACCATCACCTTGAGCGGTCCGTGAACAGCCGCGCGTGCAAGTGCCCTCAGCTGCACGCGGAAGATGTCCTGCCGCAAAAGCGAGAGCCGCACCCCCCGCACACCGAGGAACGGATTCGTCTCGCCATCAATCGTCAGACCGGGGATCGGCTTGTCGCCACCCGCGTCCAACGTCCGGATTGTCACCGGGCGACCATTGGCCCATTCCAGCATGCGCCGGTAGATCTGGTACTGTGGAGTTTCGGCTGGAAATGTCCGTTCATTTGTAAAGAGAAATTCGGTTCGTACCAGTCCAATACCGTCACATTTGACCCAGTCCAACTGGTCAAGTTCCAATGGATCGGCGACATTGATCATAACCGAAATTGACGTTCCGTCGCGGGTAACTGCCGGATTTCTCACGGCTTTCTCCGCCATTTCGTCAATTTTAGCCTCAAACTCCCGCTTTTCCCTGAATTCCCGCTTTGACGCCTCCGTCGCCTCTACAATCACACTGCCAGACCCCCCGTCAACGAGCAAAAACGCCCCGTTTTCGGCCGGAATCTGCCCTAAATTGACGATCATTGGTACATTTTTTGACCGCGCAAGCATTGCAACATGACTTGTAGGACTTCCCTCGGTCAAAAGAAGTGCTCCGCCCTTAGACCAGTCAATTTTCAAGAAACGGGATGGCGGAAGATCGCGTGAAAAAAGTATAGACCCTGAAGGAACGTCCACTTTTTTTGAACTTCCCGTCAATTCTGCCATAACTCCGTCGCGAATATCCTCCAAATCGGCAGCACGCGCCCTAAAATACTCGTCATCAGCGTCTTTATAGGATTTTATTTCTTCATTTAACGCATCGCGCCACGCCTCATGCGCCGCAATACCTTGGCTGATCGCTGCAAACGCCCCCTCCGCCAGAGCATCGTCCTCCAGCATTGCAACCTGGAAACCAAGCATCTCCGCCGCCTCGCCATCCGCCGATTCTGCGAGAGAAACGAGGGAATTCCGGCAGGATTCAATCGACTTCCGTAGGATTTCAGCCTCAATTGACGGATTTCCGCTCGAAACACGGGTCGCCGCAGTATCAGTCAGGATGATGACAGGACCTTCAAAAAATCCCGACGAGGCCGAGCGTCCCGTGAGGCGCAGCTCAGCCATGGCCTTCATCCTCGGTTTCATCGAACCGACGATTGACGAGGTCGGTCAAAGCCGCCACGGCTGCGTCACAATCGTCGCCAAGTGCTTGAAAATAAAGGGTAGTTCCTTTCGGTGCTTTGATCCGCATGATCTTGACCGGGCTCTTGGCATCAACCCATGGCCCCTCGACTGAAGTCGCGAGTGAGATATTAGCCGAAAAACTCTTCGCCAATTGCGTAAGCTTAACCGACGGACGTGCATGTAAACCAACCGCATTTACAAGTAATGCTGTTCCGGATGCTGATTTAAACTCAGGTTTTGCAGATGGATTTACTGTCATTGTGGTGATAATTCCTCTGCAGTCTGCTTCACAATATCAAGCGGAGATCCGCTTGATGCTTCAGTAGCAGCAATCACTGCCCCTTCAACAATAGGTGCATTACAAATGACTACTCGACTTTGACGTTCTTCTTCGAGCATCTCGATGGCCATTTCAGTGTTCGTCTCGGCCCCGCCAAGATCAATGAGAACCGCAACACCCGCCTCCGACCAAGCAGAATCAATGGCTTCAATGATCTTCGCAACGTCTGTACCCAACCCGCCCTCGCTGTTTCCGCCCGTAAAGGCAAGCGGCACAGTATCACCAACCATTTGGCGCACCATATCTGCTGCGCCCTCTGCCACCTTTGAGGAGTGGGAAACAATCACAATACCCACATTTGCCATCATGATTCTCCCAATACTTGAATGATTGCCTCAATCATCAGTTGGGAAGAGCGGGCTCCGGGGTCCATATGCCCGATCGATCGGTCGCCCAGAAACGAGGCGCGCCCGCGTATCGCTTTCATCGGAATTGTGCTCTCGGAAGCTGATTTTGCGCTATCTAACAAACGCTTACCAAGGTCAGCGCCACCGCTGGACCACTCCGCATGAACCGGAACGAGGACATCAAGCATCGTCTTCTGTCCGGGTTCCGACTTCCCTCGCGCTTTGACGGCCTCAATTGCAGCACCAAGTGCTTTGCATGCGCCATCAAGCGTTGGAGGATCGGTCACTTCCTTCGCAAAGGCCATGAAAAGCGTACCATATAAAGGGCCTGATGCCCCACCAACCTTCATGACGAGTTGCGTGCCTATTCCCTTGAACATATCCGGAAATGGCTTTGCAGCATGGGCTTCGCAATCCGCCAGGATCGCCTCAAACCCGCGCTTCATGTTTAGTCCGTGATCCCCATCTCCGACAGCCTGATCAAGCGCGGTCAGTTCATCCGCATGCTCAATGAGTTTTTTAGCAACTGATTCAATAAGTTGCTGCTTGATAATTACATTCATGGGTGCTTTCCGCGATGCACGCGGTTCCCCGCACGATCAAAATAGAGTGCATTGACGAATTCGAGCGACACCTCGTCCCCGGTCGATAAGCCATCATCCGGGTTGCTCAATGTCACTAACTCATGTCCGTTGATTGATATATGAAGATAATCCTGATCCCCAAGATGTTCAACATAATTGACGGTTCCAATAAAACTACCTTTTTTTCCTTTCCTTATTTGAAGATGTTCCGTTCTAAGCCCTATTGTGTGAACTGTGTCAGGAATACCCGCCACTTGGAAATCTTTACTTGGCAATGAATTGATAGATGGGGTGCCAAGGCGGGAAGCAACATAGAGATCAACCGGATCCGTGTAGATTTCTCTCGGCGTTCCAACCTGAACGAGATGTCCCTCTTTCATGACGCCAATACGTGTGGCAAGTGTCATTGCCTCCATTTGATCATGGGTTACATAGAGCACGGTTGCACCCATAACATGTTGAATTCGTTTAAGTTCAACTCTGAGATCGCCACGAAGTTTCGCGTCAAGCGACGAAAGTGGTTCATCCATCAAATAGATTGAGGGAGACCGGACAAGTGCACGCCCGATTGCGACCCGTTGCATTTGACCGCCAGATAATTGGGTAGCGCGGTTCTGCAACTTGTCTTCAATCCGCAGCAAACCTGCGATTTCTTTAACTTTCGCGGTAATGTCTTTTTCCGACATGTTCCGAATTGGCGAGCGAAGCGGAAATGCCAGATTTTCAAACACAGTGAGATGCGGATAAAGCGAATATTGTTGGAAGACAAACGCGACATCCCGTGACGACGGCGCTGATTTGGTTGCATCAAAGCCACCAATTGAAATTGTGCCTGCATCCGCGGTCTCAAGGCCGGCAACGAGGCGAAGCAACGTTGTTTTTCCTGCGCCCGTCGGCCCGAGCAAAACGATGAACTCACCATTCCCAATCGTCAGCGAAACGTCTGAAATCGCCGTAACGGATCCGAATTTCTTCGATATATGCGAGAGAACAACCTCAGCCATGGGTAACTCCCTCGTGCAAAGCACTCTTCAGGACACGACCCGAGCTTTTCTCAAAAATCGATAATTTGTCAGGACGGAATTTGAGGCGCACGCGATCACCAATTTCAGCCTTGGTGTCTGATGATATCCTCGCTTTTACTGTACCACGCCCTGTCGTTACTGTTACAATTTGTGTTGTACCTAAATATTCGACACCAAAAACGTCTCCGGGCAGTCCATCTGAATCCGAGAAAAATATATTCTCTGGACGAACGCCTAAAACAAGATCAGCTTCCGCCGTTTCTTCACGCACGGCCGGAATCGTAACGGACGTTTGATCAATAAATATCGATGTCGATCCCGCTTTTAGACCAGTTCGGAGATTAAGAAAATTCATCGATGGTGAGCCAATAAAATCGGCGACGAACATGGAAACGGGACGATCATAAATTTCACGTGGGCTACCTAATTGCTCGATTACACCTTGATTCATCACAGCAATTGTATCGGCCATCGACATTGCCTCCAGCTGGTCATGTGTCACATAAACAGTTGTCGCCTTTAGTCGATTATGCAGGGCGCGTAATTCGTTGCACATGACATGTCTGAATTCCGAGTCGAGCGCACCCAGTGGTTCGTCCATGAGGAAAGCCATTGGCTTTCGCACAATCGCGCGGCCAAGCGCCACCCTCTGGCGATCTCCGCCCGAAAGACCGGATACCGGCTTATCAAGTAGATCCGTGATTCTCAGAATTTGTGCCGTTTCCTCTACCCGCTTACGGATTTCGGGACGTGAAAGCCCGTCACATTTCAATGGAAAGCCAATATTTGCCCGTACATTCATATGCGGATAGAGCGCAAACAGCTGAAATACGAATGCGATGTCACGTTCTGAGGCGCGCTTGAAGGTAACGTCGTCGTCTCCGAGAATAATCTCGCCCGAAGTCGGCAGCTCTAACCCTGCGATCATGCGCAGCGTCGTTGTTTTCCCGCAACCGGATGGTCCTAAAAGGCAAAAAAACTCGCCATTCTTCACCGTGAAACTCGACTCTTTGACCGCAACAAATTCGCCAAAGTTTTTTTGAAGCCGGTTGACCCTAATCTCAGCCATTGGTCACTCCGGAAACTTTGAGACGATCACGAACATGACCACGCCGATCAATGTCGTAATGAAGGAATAGGTATACAGGACGAGGGCGAAGGGTTGCAGAAGCATCAACACGCCCGCCGCAATAAAGAGTGTTGCAGCAATTTCCCAAGGCCCTCGGCGAAATAGACGCCCGACACCAGATTTTTGTGGAGACTCGCTCATTTACGCACGGCTCCGAAAGTGATGCCACGAAGCAGGTGTTTGCGCAGCAAGATGGTGAAAATGAAAATCGGTATCAGGAACAAGGTCGTTCCAGCACCAACCGCTGGCCAATCCATTCCGCCTTCGCCGATAATTGTTGGAATGAAGGGGGGAGCCGTTTGCGCGTCTCCAGACGTTAGGAGCACCGCAAAAGCATACTCGTTCCAAGCAAAAATCAGGCAAAAAATTGCAGTTGCCGCTATTCCGGTTGTTGCCTGAGGCAACACGACTTTTCTAAAAGCTTGTAGCCGCGTGTAGCCGTCTATCATTGCCGCTTCTTCGTACTCACGCGGAATTTCATCGATAAATCCCTTGAGAAGCCAGACTGCTAGCGAAACATTCACCGCCGTATAAAGCAGGATCATCCCCAGCTTCGTATCTGATAGCCCAAGCTCCCGGTACATCAAGTAGATCGGAATCGCGACCGCTATCGGTGGCATCATGCGGGTTGATAGAATGAAGAACAGAAGGTCATCCTTCAGTGGTACTTTGAATCGGGAGAAGCCATAGGCTGCCATAACCCCGAGAAATACCGACAGGAAAGTGGAACCAAAGGCGATGATCACCGAATTGATGAAGCGCGGTGCATAATTCGAAGTTCCCGCAATCACCATCTCGCGACGACGTGTCACCTCATCGCAAATACCCTCCGGTGGACCTAGCTGTGCAATATATTCCGACGTCTGTCGGGTCCTTGTCGTAAAGAGATTGCAATAGCCTTCAAGCGATGGCTCGAAGATGACCTTTGGCGGATAGGAAATCGAGTCTGGCGGCGTCTTAAAGCCTGTCGCAAAAATCCAAAACAGCGGGATCAGCGTTACAAAAGCATAGACGATCACCAGCACTGATGCGACGCGTCGTGATGTCAAACTTGGCTCAACGACAGAGTGGGCAGTAGATGATCGCGCGTTCATCGGCTTTTTACCTTATTAAGCGCCTTCACGTAAATATTGGCGAGGCCGAAAACAGTAACGAACAGAATAATGGCGAAAGCTGATGAGAAACCGGTACGCCATTTCTCGAAGGCTTCCCGTTTCAGCGTGATCGATGCAACTTCAGTCGTTGACCCGGGCCCGCCACCAGTGAGCAGGTTCACCATGTCAAACATTTTGAAATTTTCGATACCCCGAAAGAGCACGGCCAACATGATAAAAGGCAGACACATCGGGATTGTAATTGACCAGAATTGCCGCCAGTTTGACGCGCGATCAACCTCTGCTGCTTCATAAATATAATCAGGAATTGATCTCAACCCGGCGAGGCAGATGAGCATCACATAAGGAGTCCACATCCAGGTATCGACAATAACGATCGCCCAAGGTGCTAACTGCACAGAACCGAGCATTTCAAATGACGAAGGTTCCGCGCCAGTGAAGAACGAAATGATGTAATTGAATAAACCAATTTGCGGTTGATAAAGAAATTTCCAGAAATTTCCGACGACAGCGGGTGACAGCATCATTGGCAAAAGAATGACCGTTGTCCAAAATCCGTGGCCACGAAATTTGCGGTCAACCAGCCACGCAAGTGTAAAGCCAATCACCGTCTGCAACACGATCGTCCATACAACAAAGTGCGCAGTTGACTGCATCGCTGCCCAGATATCAGGATTTGTCAGAATCTTTTCATAATGTTCGGTGCCGACAAATTTAAGCTCAGCATTTGGCCTGTTCGCGCGATAATTGGTTAGCGAAAGATAAATTGTCCAAATGAGCGGAAAAATATTGATCGCCAGCAGGAGAATGATCGTGGGCGCTATAAAAATCCACGCGATCGATTTATCCGATAATCCGCGCACGGCACCCGCTAATGACGGCGGTGTTGCTCCCGCAGCACGATCAGCAATTTCATTGAGCTTCGACATGGGAGGCGCGTCCGCGTTGGAGAGAGTCTCCGCCTTGTACAAGGCGGAGACTTAGGAACCAATCTTGGTCAGTCGCTCAATCAGAGCTTACCTTCTTCCTTGAAGGTCTCGGTCCAATCCTTGATCAGACCGTCAAGGGCTTCCTTCGCAGTGCCTTTGTCAGCAACCACATAGTCATGCAACCTCTTTTGCATTGCCTGCAGGAGGCTTGCATAAGCTGGTTCCTGCCAGAAATCCTGCACGCCACCCATCGCTTCGAGGAACTGCGCTGCGAATGGCTGCGAGGTCTTGAAGCTTGGATCATTGAGAACCGAATTGTGGCAAGAATAACCACCAAGCGACCACCACTTCTTCTGCACGTCCGGATTTGCGAACCACTTGATGTAAGCAAGCGCTTCATCACGATTTGGCGAGTAGGAAACGACCGAAATGCCCTGACCACCAAGGGTTGAAGCAGCGACTTTTTCGCCTGGATTGACGAAGAAACCGGTCTTCGCGCCAACCTTCTCATCCTTCGCCATGCCTGGCATGAACGCGAACCAGTTCATCATCATGGCAACCTGACCGGACTTGAACGCGTCGAGCCCTTCGCCCATGTAGCTGTCTGTGTAGCCTGGAGGCGTGCAGCACTTGTAGAGCGACTTGTAGAACTCAAGTCCCTTTACTGCGTCTGCCGAATTGACCGCGCCTTCCATGTCGTATTTGCCCGGCGTTTTTTCATATTTGAAACCGAACGGATAGAGCGATGAGGTCGCTCCCATGGTGATGCCTTCCGAACCGCGCTCGGTGAAGATTGCAGCACCATAGACCTTCTGGCCATCAACAGTACGGCCCTGGAAGAATTCTGCAATTTTCTGTAACTCTGTCTGTGTCTTCGGCGGAGCAAGCTCGAAACCATATTTGTCTTTGAACTCTTTTTTCAGCTCGGGCTTTTCGAACCAGTCCTTGCGGTAGAACCAGCCATTCGCGTCACCCATCGCAGGGAGTGCCCAGTAATTCGGAGTTCCCTTAGGCCATGTCGAGTAGGCGTAGACGGTCGCCGGAGCGAAATCTTCCATCTTGATGCCTTCTTTGCCGAAGAAGTCGTTCAGTTTGACGTAATGGCCGTTCTCGGCCGAACCACCGATCCACTGTGAGTCGCCGATCAAGAGGTCGCAGAGTTTGCCCTTCGAATTCAGTTCGTTGAGCATGCGATCTGCAAAGTTTGGCCATGGCACAAACTCGAATTTCATGCCGATGCCGGTTTTTGTTGTGAAATCCTTGGAGAGTTCAACAAGTGCATTTGCAGGGTCCCAAGCGGCCCAGCAAAGTGTAATCGTTTTTGATTGTGCGGCTGACGGTGTCGGCGCAGCAGCCATCATGGCTGTTGCGGCGAGCGCTGTCACACCTGCCAGAAACTTTTTCATGGATGGTTCTCCCTCGGGTTGGCACGACCATCCTAAATCCAGACCATGCTCTGGCTTCAGCGCCATCTGTCACATCGTCAGATGCGACTTCCAGCTTTTTGTTCGTGCGTTAAAGCGTTCCTGCCCGGTGCCCGGCCCTCGTTGCGAGAGAGACCTTGATCATCAGGCGTGTTTAGTAAAATATAAATTACTAAACATTGCAAGTGGCAGCCAAGGTTGGGAGTAAAATATTTTTTGATTTGGAAATCGATGTCAATTTGCTCTGAGAAGCAATCAAAAGTTTGAAATAAGATGGATTCTCCAACTGCCCCGAGCATTGATAAATCATTAAAATTTGTTTCAAAATTTGTTCCACTAAACCATCGAATAACGGAAGCGTGCGCCTTTTCGAAGCGCCTGCGCGCCGGCTTCGCCTCAAGGAAGCAATCTGGGCAAGTTCATTTCGGAGTTTTAGTCGCTCTTCGGAAGCGTCTGGGGAAATAATGGGTAATATGGGATATCTGACATATCCAAGTGCCTCAGCGATTAGCCATGAACAGATAGCCTGTGTGGGTGAACCGGCGCCAAGTGCCAACATGCCGCGACGCTATCGCGATGGTACTGGCGGCGTAGGAAGAAAATTGCGCTCCAAATCAATAATATGACCGAGTTCAAACGTCTGACCGAGGCGCAAAATTACATTTGTGCACTTCGCTCATCACATTACTTTTGGTGATTCGCGATGAACCCCAACCTGCAAGGTCTGGCCAAAAGTAGGTAATCGCGAATCAGCTTATTTTCGCCGATTTGCTCAATGATCTTCCTGCGCCCGATAACTCAACGCTTCAGCGAGATGGATGCGCTTGATCTGTTCCTGATTGTCGAGGTCGGCCAATGTTCGAGCCACTTTGAGTACCCGGTGGTAGCCTCGTGCGGTCAACCGCATTGCATCGGCAGCTTGTCTGAGGAGTGTCAAACCAGCATCATCCGGAGTAGCGATTTTATCGAGCAAATTGGCGGGGCAGGCGGCATTTGATGCAACTCCTTGCACCCCGAGCGCCTCAAATCTGGCAGCTTGACGTTTTCTGGCGGCGGCAACCCGCTTTGCAACAAGTGCCGAGCCTTCTGACGGAGCGGGAAGGATCAGATCAGCCGCGGTCACTGCCGGCACTTCGATATGAAGATCAATGCGATCCAACAAAGGCCCCGACAGCCGCGCCTGATATTGGGCCATACATTTATCGTTGGGCGCTCTTTTGCAGGCATAACCGGGCTCCGTTGCTCTGCCACAGCGACAAGGGTTCATCGCAGCAATGAGTTGGAAACGTGCCGGATAAGCAACGCGATGATTGGCCCGCGCAATCACCACTTCTCCGGCCTCGATTGGTTGGCGAAGACTATCCAGAACCGCTGGCTGAAACTCCGGCAATTCGTCAAGAAACAACACACCATGATGGGCGAGGGATACTTCGCCCGGCCGTGCACGAAGTCCGCCGCCGACAAGGGCAGCCATTGATGCCGAATGATGCGGCGCGCGAAAGTGCCGACGATTGGTAAGCTCACCACCCGCAAGGGCTCCGGCAACGGAATGGATCATCGAGACTTCAAGCAATTCCCGCGGCCCTAAAGGTGGCAATATCGAGGGCAGACGCGACGCCATCATGGATTTTCCTGCGCCCGGTGGACCCGACATGAGTAAATTATGGCCGCCCGCTGCCGCAATTTCCAAGACTCGTTTTGCGCTTTCCTGTCCTTTGATGTCTCCAAGATCGGGGAGCGGAACGCCCTCCGAGCGGACAGCCGGTTGGGGACGTGAAAGGACCTGAGTGCCTTTAAAATGATTGGCGAGTTGAATAAGGGATCGCGGCGCCAGAACATTGAGTTCGTTCGAGGCCCATGCCGCCTCAGAGCCCGATGCTGCCGGGCAAATCAGGCCGTGGCCGCGTTGGTTGGCTGCAATCGCCGCCGGTAGAACGCCCGCAACCTCGGCAATGGTGCCATCAAGCCCCAATTCACCCAGAACAGTGAAGCCTTCCAACGCATCGGGCGGGATGGCACCCATCGCCGCCATCAATCCAAGCGCAATAGGCAAATCAAAATGGCTACCTTCCTTCGGCATATCCGCAGGAGCGAGATTAACCGTGATCCGTTTTGCCGGAAGCGCCAATCCGGACGCGATCAACGCCGCCCGAACCCGCTCGCGCGATTCGCCAACTGCTTTGTCTGGCAGGCCAACAATCATGAAGACGATATTGCCCGGCATCGTCTGAACCTGCACATCGACAGGCTTTGCCTCAATCCCTTCAAAGGCAACGGTTGCAACATTCGTTACCATGGGCTTGTCAACCGGGCCAGAGCGATCCCGACCACGACGTAATTCATAATTTTCATCAAATTTCTCCCATCAGGACCGGAGACTAGTCCGAAAACTTGGGAGGCATAACCTGTACAATGTGACAGGTTTTTAAGAGCTAGCCTTCTCGCGAAGAGCCGCCAACCGGTACAGCGCGTCAAGCGCTTCCCTCGGTGTCAGATGATCAGGGTTGATATCCGCAAGGGCTTCCCGAAGCAGGTCGGGCACAGGCGGTGCAGAGATGTTTGCCGCTGGTCGGCTTAGTGCCGCAAACAAAGGCAGATCGTCGATCATCCGGGCGACAGGGGCTTGACGATCAGAGGCCTCAAGCTCCGCAAGGATCACCCCGGCCCTGTCCGTGACCGAGCGGGGCAACCCTGCCAGCCGCGCCACCTGGATTCCATAGGAGCGATCCGCCACGCCGGGGATGACCTCGTGCAGAAATATCACCTCGCCATGATGGTCGGTGACACGCATCGTTGCGTTGGCGAGACGCGGCAATTTTTTGACTAAGGCTGTGAGTTCGTGAAAATGCGTCGCAAACAAGGCCCTGCAACGGTTCGCCTCATGCAGATGCTCGATCGCTGCCCAGGCGATTGAGAGGCCGTCAAACGTTGCCGTGCCGCGCCCTATTTCATCGAGGATCACAAGCGACCGTTCGGTTGCCTGATTGAGGATCGCCGCCGTCTCGATCATTTCGACCATAAAAGTAGAGCGTCCGCGGGCAAGATCATCCGCCGCGCCGACCCGCGAGAACAAACGGTCGACAATGCCTAGTCTCGCCTCGCGTGCCGGCACGAAAGAGCCCATTTGTGCCAAAACGGCAATCAAGGCGTTCTGGCGAAGATAGGTTGATTTACCCGCCATATTCGGGCCCGTGATCAGCGATATCTTGCCCGTCATGTGCCCGTCTGGTGGTGATAAATCCGTATCGTTCGCGACAAATGTATGACCGCCCGCAGTGAGCGCTGCCTCAACCACCGGATGACGCCCCGCGGACACCACAAAATTCAGGCTCTGATCCATGACGGGGCGAACATAACGCTGCACCTCCGCAAGGTCCGCAAGCGCTGCCGCCACATCGATCACCGCCAAAGCATCGGAAGCAAGGCGGATGTGTTCCCCCTCATCGACAACCCGCTTTGATAAATCCTCGAAAATCGCCAATTCGAGGCCAATCGCTTTGTCGCCAGCCGACGAAATCCGGATTTCGAGATCGCTGAGTTCCGCCGTCGAAAAACGCATCGCCCCTTGCATCGTTTGACGATGAATAAAGGTTGCGGAAAACGGAGGCGAGAGCAGGATTTCACCAAAATTCTGCGGCACTTCAACAAAATATCCCAGAAAATTATTGTGCTTGATCCGGAGTGTCCGCGCGCCCGTCTCCTCTGCATATCGTGCCTGAAGAGCAGCTATCACCCGACGGCTCTCGTCCCGCAAGGCCCGCGTATCATCAAGCTCCGGCAGAAATCCTTGCCGGATAAAGCCACCGTCCCGGCGCTGCAGCGGGAGTTCTTCTGCAAGTGCTGCGGTCAATGCTGATGCAAGATCCGGATTGAGATGTTCAAGGCACAGCAATGAATCCCGCAGTTCAGTCGGGAGTTCGGCACCCGAACGAACGCTTTCTGCGACACGCGCCGCCAAAATCATCGCTTCCCTGATCGCCGCGAGATCACGCGGCCCGCCACGCTCCATTGCAAGACGGGAGAGGGCCCGCGCCATATCTGGCAAGGCTTTGAGTTGCGTTCGAACTTCTGATCTCAGGGATCTGTTGGCTAGAAAAAACGCCACAGAATCATGCCGGTTTGAAATCTCGTTCGGATCAGTAAGGGGGCCTGCAATGCGCTCCATCAGAAGCCGCGCACCGGGCGGCGTGACTGTTCTGTCAATCGCCGCAATCAGGCTTCCTTGCCGCTCTCCTGCCAACGTTCTCGTCAGTTCCAGATTGGTGCGGGTTGCCGCATCAATCTGCATCAGTCCGCCTGATGCTTCATGCACAGGCGGGGCGAGGGGCGGGCGGGCGGCCAATTGCGTCCGTTCAATATAGGCGACAATCGCCGCCGCAGCGGATAATTCGGCGCGGCTGAGTGATCCAAATCCCGCAAGCGATGCAACCCCGTAAAATGCCGTCAAACGCTTTTCAGCCGATGCCGGATCAAACCCGTCCCGCGCGATTGGCGCGATTGCCGCAGACGTTTCACGCCAGAGATTTTTAAGCGAGGCTTCGTCCAGAATCCCGTCGGGAATAAGGATCTCGCGCGGCTCAAGCCGGGCAATTTCCGCAGACAGCGATGTCTCGCTGGTTTCAGAGACGATAAAACGGCCCGTCGAAATATCGGTTGAAGCGAGCCCATAGGTCCAGCCGCCATCGGAGTTCCGCGTTCGGGCAATCGCTAACAGCGCGTTTGACCGGGCCGGATCGAGCAGACGCTCCTCCGTAATTGTTCCCGGTGTGACAAGCCGCGTCACATCACGGCGCACAACCGACTTCGCGCCCCGCTTGCGCGCTTCGGCGGGATCTTCCATCTGCTCGCAAACGGCAACGCGATGCCCCAGAGCGATGAGACGCTGCAAATAATCATCCGCACGATCAATCGGCACGCCGCACATCGGAATGTCCTGCCCGAGATGCTTGCCACGCTTCGTCAAAACGATCCCAAGCGCCCGCGATGCAATTTCCGCGTCGTCAAAGAAGAGCTCGTAAAAATCCCCCATCCTGTAAAACAATAGACAATCAGGATTAGCCGATTTGATCTCGACATACTGCGCCATCATCGGTGTCACACGATGTTCAGCGCCGTCTGCCGTTGCCTGATAGGATGCCTGAGTGTCATTCATGAGAGTAACTCTAGCAAAGAGCCGCCTGAGCTTCACGTCCTTGTTGCGGAGTTATCCGACATTTTTTGCATATAGGATCACTTCTTGAGATTTAAGGCATCCAAACCTAAGGTGCAGGCTCAATTAGAATAGCTGGTTGATGATCGAATGATGACCCCAGTCTCTGAAAGCTCGATACACGATGATCCTATTCTGGTTGCCTCATGATCGCCTTTGACGTCGCCCTCCCGATCGATGATGCACTGCCTGCGCTTCTTGCAGCTTTGAGCAAAAAAAACGTGGCCGTTCTCGTTGCACCACCGGGCGCGGGCAAAACAACGCGCGTGCCGCTTGCGCTCCTCGAAGCGGAATGGGTTCGCGGTGGAAAGATTCTTGTGCTTGAGCCGCGCAGGTTGGCGGCACGCGGCGCCGCAACGCGGATGGCGGCCACACTCGGTGAACAGATTGGTGACAGGGTAGGGCTTCGGGTGAGGCTCGGTTCAAAAATTGGTCCTAAAACGCGGATTGAAGTTGTTACTGAAGGCATTTTCAGTCGGATGATTGTCGATGATCCCGAGTTGAAGGGGATTGCGGCCGTGCTGTTCGACGAGTTTCACGAGCGCTCGCTCGACGCGGATTTGGGCCTCGCTCTCGCTCTGGACGCGCAAGCTGGTTTGCGCGAGGATCTTCGTATACTTGTGATGTCGGCAACGCTTGATGGGGCCCGCGTCGCTGAAATGCTTGGCGAAGCCGAAATCATTGAGAGTGAGGGCAGGGCGTTTCCGGTTGAGACACGTTATGTCGGGCGCGATCCCAACCGCCGGATCGAGGACGAAATGGTGGATGCCATCCTGCGGGCAGCCCGCGCAGAGGCAGGGTCCATTCTTGTATTTCTGCCCGGACAGGGCGAAATCAAACGCGTCGAAACCCGGCTACGTGAACAAATCCGCGATCCTTTGATCGATATCGCGCCACTCTTTGGCGCAATGGATCAGCAGGCGCAGGATCTTGCCGTTCAATCCGCCCGCCACGGCCGTCGCAAGATCGTGCTTGCAACGTCGATTGCCGAAACCTCGCTGACAATCGAGGGTGTTAGACTTGTCCTTGATTCAGGACTTGCGCGCGTTCCGCGTTACGAGGCTGGACTAGGGCTGACCCGTCTTGAAACGGTTCGTGTATCGCGCGCTGCTGCGGATCAACGCCGGGGCCGCGCCGGACGAACAGAGCCGGGTATGTGTATCCGTCTGTGGGAAGAGGCAGCAACAGGTGCGATGGAAGCCTTCGCCCGTCCCGAAATCCTTTCCGCTGATTTGTCCGGTCTCGTGCTCGACTGTGCGGCTTGGGGTGTTACCGACCTCAAGACACTCAAACTTCTCGACCAACCGCCCTTACCCGCCTTGAAGGAGGCTTCGTTGCTTCTCGAGAGCATCGGAGCCCTCGACGCCGACCGCCGGATCACTTCGGATGGTTTGAAAATAAGATCATTGCCGGTGCCGCCCCGTCTTGCCCGCATGATCATATCGGCAGGTCGAACAGGGGATGCGCTGCTCGCTGCCTATATTTCCGCAATCCTCACCGAGCGAGGTCTGGGTGGCAACGAGGCACATTTGGGCCATCGGCTTGAAGCTTTTCAGCGGGATCGTTCATCCCGCGCCGACGAAATGCGGCGGCTTGCACGCGGATGGGCAAACGAATCGGGTCATGACGGCCAAAGCGTGGATCGGGAGCGGGCCGGCCTCATCCTGTCTCTCGCCTATCCTGATCGCATCGCCAAAGCCCGTAGTGCTCCCGGCCAGTTTTTGATGGCAAATGGCCGCGCCGTCTCGGTCGAGCCGCACGATGCGCTTGCCCGCGAACCGTTTTTAGCCGTCGCCGAAATTGCCGGCAGCGCCGTATCTGCCCGAATTCTGCTCGCCGCTCCAATGACTGCCGAGGCGGTTCATGAAACCTTTGCGGAGCACATAACGACTGAGGACGAACTCGTTTTTGATCGTTCTGCCGCAGCTTTGCGGGCGCGCCGCGTGCGCCGTCTCGGTGCACTGGTACTTGCCGAACAAACCCGTCCTGTGCCTGAAACAGAGGCAGCTGCACAATGTCTGGCAGACGGATTTGGCGTGTTGGGCGTCCCACGCTGGCCGCTCTCGAAAGCAACAAAACAATGGCGGGACCGGATCATGTTTCTCCGCCGGAATGATCCTGAATGGCCGGATTTATCCGATGAAGCGCTTCAGCGAACAGCGTCCAACTGGCTCGCACCATATCTGATTGGCAAGACATCGCTCGGGTCAGTCGACGCCGATCTGATGAACCGGGCATTGAATTCATTGCTCGAATGGGCGATGTCGCGCCGTCTCGACGAGGAAGCGCCAACCCATTTCATGGCGCCGACAGGCAACGCGCATCCTATCGATTACGAGGCCGAGGAAGGTCCTGTGTTGGCGATCCGCGTGCAGGAATTGTTTGGTCTGAAACTCCATCCCGCAATCGCCAAGGGCCGCCTTCCACTCGTGCTGCATTTGCTCTCGCCGGGTCATCGCCCGATCCAGATTACCAAGGATCTACCCGGCTTCTGGCGCGGTTCGTGGGCCGATGTGAAATCTGAAATGAAGGGACGCTATCCGAAGCACCCATGGCCCGATGATCCTGCCAACGCCCTGCCGACTGCGCGTGCCAAACCGCGTGGAACATGATCCTCACCGCGTCGCCATATAGCCCGCTACCATCAATTCCGCCGTTGCGGGGTTGCACGCCATCGGGATGTTGTAGACCAGAGCCAACCGCGTCAGAGCTTTCACATCCACGTCATGCGGATGCGGTGACAGCGGATCAACAAAGAAAACGAGCCCGTCAATCCGTTCCTCGGCGATCAGTGCGCCAATCTGTTGGTCGCCACCCATCGGGCCGCTTTTCATGCGGGTAATACTCAATTCGGGACATCGCTCCAGAATGCGACCGCCAGTTGTACCGGTTGCGACGATGTCACATTGCGCCAGTTGCAAACGGTGCCGCTCTGCCCATTCCACCATCTGATTTTTCATCTGGTCATGCGCAATCAACGCAATTCTGAATCGGGCCATTTTCGGTTACTTTCCTCTGAGACGTCAGACTTATGATCATAACGGATCAATCGGTGAAGAAAAGTGGCAACATAAAGGGCTCATGCGGTCGAATGAACCAATGCGCTTCTGTCATAAATTTCATCTGAATCCATTCGATAATCTGCTTCACCTGACGTCAAACCCGTGCGATGCTGACAGTAGGGAAGGCTGTCAACGGCCTCGCTCTATCACAGGGCTTCTGCTTCCGGAGCCTGTTTGCTAATCATAAGGGGTTGCTCATGCGCATTCTATCTCTTGGCCTGCTGCTTGCTGGCGCAATGACCGTTGCGGCGCACGCCGAAACGGTTAAGCCGGCCATAGTCTACGATCTTGGCGGAAAATTCGATAAATCATTCAATGAAGGCGTATTCCGCGGCGCCGAACAGTTCCAGAAGTCCTCAGGCGTCGAGTTCCGCGACTTCGAAATCCAGAACGACGCCCAGCGCGAACAGGCGCTCCGCCGCTTCGCGAAGGATGGTTTCTCGCCGATTCTCGCCGTCGGCTTCAGCCAGGCTTCCGCGGTCGAGAAGGTTGCCAAGGAATTCCCGAAGACCAAATTCACGATCATCGACATGGTGGTTGATGCTCCGAACGTGCAGTCGGTCGTGTTCAAAGAGCAGGAAGGCTCCTTCCTCGTTGGTCTTCTGGCAGCAAAAGCCTCGAAGAGCGGCAAGGTCGGGTTCGTTGGCGGCATGGATATTCCGCTGATCCGCCGTTTTGCCTGCGGCTACGTGCAGGGTGCCAAATTCGCCAATCCGAAGGCTGAAGTGCTCCAGAACATGACAGGCACAACAGGTGCGGCATGGAATGACCCTGTGAAGGGTGCGGAACTCACCAAGTCGCAGATCGACCGTGGTGTCGACGTTGTTTATCACGCGGCTGGCGGCACGGGCGTCGGCGTTCTTCGTGCGGCGGCAGATGCAGGAAAGCTCGGCATCGGCGTCGATTCAAACCAGAACGGCATGCATCCCGGCAAGGTTCTCACCTCCATGCTAAAGCGCGTCGACAATGCCACCATCGCCTCCTTCCAAGCCGCGAAAGACGGCACATGGAAAGCCGGTATCAGCGTTCTCGGCCTCAAAGAGAATGGCGTCGGCTGGGCGCTTGATGACAACAACAAGGCGCTCATCACGGCTGACATGAAGTCTGCTGTTGATGCGGCTGCTGCGGATATCTCCTCCGGCAAGATCGTGGTCCACGACTATATGTCGGACAGCAAGTGCCCGGAGTAAGACCTGAAATGGCGGGACAAGCTCCCGCCATCTCCCTGTCGAGTATCGACAAACGCTTCGGTGAGGTTCGCGCCAACAAGGATGTGAACCTCACGGTTGCGCGCGGCTCCGTGCACGGCATTGTTGGCGAAAACGGTGCCGGCAAATCGACGCTAATGTCGATCCTGTACGGCTTCTACGAGGCTGATCGCGGCGAAATCCGGATCAACGGCAATTTGGTGCGTATCCGCTCGCCGAAAGAGGCAATTGCCAACGGAATTGGCATGGTGCACCAGCATTTCATGCTGGTGGAGCCGCTCAGCGTCATCGAAAATGTCATGCTGGGAGCCGAAGGTGGTGCTATGCTCGCCAAAGGCGAAGCGAAAATGCGTGCGGCACTGGCAAAACTCTCTGCCGACTATGGTCTGGCGATTGATCCCGATGCAATTGTTGGTGAATTGCCCGTTGGCCTGCAACAGCGCGTCGAGATTCTGAAAGCGCTCGTACGCGGTGCCGAAATCCTGATCCTCGATGAACCAACAGCCGTCTTGACACCCGATGAAGCCGAGCAGCTTTTTGCCCTGCTTCACGCGCTTGCTGGCCAAGGCAAAACAATCGTTCTGATCACCCATAAACTGCATGAAATCATGGCTGTAACCGATCATGTCTCCGTCATGCGACGCGGCGAGATGGTGGCGACGCTTGAAACCGCCGCGACGTCCCCCGCCGAACTCGCCGACCGCATGGTTGGCCGCCATGTCCTGCTCGATGTCAGCAAAGGCCCCGCCCATCCGGGTGCAGTCCGCCTGACTGTTGAGAACCTCGTTATCCGGGATGCTCATGGCTCGCTGAAGGTCAAAAACATCAATTTTTCGCTTCGCGCCGGTGAAATTCTCGGCCTTGCAGGCGTCGCCGGTAACGGCCAGAGCGAACTTCTCGAAGCGCTCGCCGGCATCATCCAACCCACTTTGGGCCGTATTCTTCTCGATGGCGATGATCTCGCGCTTACGGCCCCCACACCCGCCGACCGACGTACCCACGGCGTGCTGCATATCCCGGAAGACCGCCAGCGCATGGGGCTTGTTTCAGCTTTCAGCGCGGCGGAGAGCATGATTTTGGGGTTCCAGTCCGAGGTCGCTTTCGGTTCAGGCCCGATGCTCTCGACCGAAGCCGTCCGTGCGCACACAGAAACCCAGATGGAAGCCTATGACATCCGCCCGCGGGATCCGTCTTTGAAAACCTCCAAATTTTCCGGCGGCAACCAGCAAAAGATCGTGCTCGCCCGCGAGATCGAACATCATCCGAAAGTGCTTCTCGTCGGCCAACCGACGCGCGGCGTCGATGTCGGTGCCATCGAATTCATCCATAAACGTCTGATAGCCCTGCGCGATGCCGGCGTCGCCATCCTCCTTGTTTCCGTCGAGCTTGATGAGATCATGTCACTCTCCGATCGCATCATCGTCATGTGCGGCGGCGTGATCACCGGCGAGCGCACGCCCGAAACAACGAATGACCGTGACCTCGGTCTCTTGATGGCAGGCGTCACGGAGCGCGCCGCATGAGTGCCCCCATCGAACTCCCCAAATGGGCCGACGTCAGCCTTGTTCCTGTGCTCGCCGTCATCGTCGCGTTTCTCGTCGCAGGCCTCGTTGTGCTTGGCATTGGCGAAAGCCCGGTCCGGGCCAGCATACTTCTCGTTCAAGGCGCGCTCGGGTCCGGTGAGGGCATTGGCTACACCCTCTACTACGCCACAAATTTCATCTTCACCGGGTTGGCCGTTGCTGTTGCCTTCCACGCAGGTCTCTTCAACATTGGCGGCGAGGGGCAAGCAACGATGGGCGGGCTCGGCGCGGCGCTCATTTGCTTGAAACTCGATTTCCTGCCTTGGTGGATCGTGCTGCCGCTCGCGATTATGGGTGCCATGGCCTTTGGTGCCGTCTGGGCCTTCATTCCCGGCTGGTTGCAGGTCAAACGCGGCAGTCATGTTGTCATCACGACGATCATGTTCAATTTTCTGGCGGCTACTCTGGTCGTGTATTTGCTGGTGAATGTCATCGGCAAACCAGGTTCCATGTCGCCCGAAACGCGTGTGTTCGAGGCTTCCGCCCATCTGCCCTATCTGCATGAGGCACTGGCCGCTTTCGGCATCACCATTCCGCAGTCGCCGCTAAACCTCTCCTTCGTTATCGCGCTCGTCGCGTCCTTTCTTGTCTGGCTGCTCATCTGGCACACAAAACTAGGCTATGCGATCCGCACCGTCGGCCATAGCCCGTCCGCTGCCACCTATGCCGGCATTTCAATCGGCAAGATCACGATGATCACCATGGCCATTTCCGGCGCCCTCGCAGGACTGCTCGCCGTCAATGAAATTCTTGGTGTTCAGGGCCGTCTGTTGCTTGAATTCTCCAGCGGCTACGGCTTTATCGGCATTGCCGTTGCACTGATGGGCCGGGCCCACCCGCTCGGCATTATTCTGGCCGCCATTCTGTTCGGCATGCTTTATCAGGGCGGGACCGAGCTGTCCTTCGAAATGCCGCGCGTCACGCGGGACATGATTGTTGCCATTTCCGGTCTGGTGATCCTTTTCGCAGGCGCGCTCGATGGGCTCATCCGCCGCCCCATGGCAGGCGCCTTCGCGCGTCTCCTGAAGAGCGAGGGGTGAGGCGATGGAAATCTACGCCACCCTGATTGCCATCACCGAGTCGGGCCTTCGCCTCAGCGTACCGCTGATCTTCGCCTGCCTTGCAGGCTTATGGTCGGAGCGTTCCGGCGTGGTCGATATCGGCCTTGAGGGCAAAATGCTCGCCGCCGCTTTTGCCGCCGCCGCCGCCGCGAGCGCCACCAATAGCGCGGTCATCGGGTTGGCGGCAGGCATCATCGCCTCTGTCGGCTTTGCCCTCATCCATGGCTTCGCTGCCATTAGCCAGCGCGGCAACCAGATCGTCTCGGGCGTCGCGATCAATATGCTTGCCGCAGGCCTCACCGCGCTCGTCGGCAATGCGTGGTACGCGCAAGGCGGCCGAACGCCACCGCTGGAAGGAGATGCCCGTTTTCAGCCGCTCACTTGGCCGGGCGCGGAGATCATCGATCAAATCCCCGTCATCGGCCCGCTTTACGCGCATATTTTATCGGGCCATTCCGCCTTGGCCTATTGCGCGCTTATTGCCACCATTCTCAGCGGCTTCGTCTTGGCCCGCACACGTTTCGGCCTCCGCCTCCGCGCCGTTGGTGAGAACCCGGCGGCAGTGGATACCGCAGGCGTCTCGGTAACAAAGCTGCGCTATGCCGCCGTGATCATTGCAGGCGTGTTATGCGGCTTTGGCGGGGCCTATTTGTCGCTCGGGCAGGCAGCAGGCTTCCTCACCAATATGACAGCGGGGAAAGGCTTCATCGCGTTGGCAGCACTGATTTTCGCCAAATGGCGCGCATGGCCCGCCTTTTGGACTTGCCTGCTTTTTGGTCTTCTCGACGCCGTAGCCATCAGATTGCAAGGCGTCGTTGTTCCGGGCATTGGCCAAATCCCCGTGCAAGCCATTCAGGCCTTGCCCTATCTCATGACTGTTGTACTGCTCGCGGGCTTTATTGGCAAAGCCATTCCGCCCAAAGCCTCCGGCTTGCCTTACGTGAAAGAACGCTGATGAATAATGCCCTGAAAGCCCTCTTTGACGTCGCCGACAGCGCCGCTAAACAGGCCTATGCACCCTATTCGAAATTCTCCGTCGGTGCCGCCATCCGCACGCCATCGGGCGATATTATCAGCGGCTGCAATGTCGAGAACGCTGCCTATCCCGCAGGCACCTGCGCCGAAGCGGGCGCGATTGCCGCCATGGTCGCTGCGGGGGAAACCCGCATCACCGAGATCGCGATTGTCGGCCTGAAAAGCAACCCGTGCTACCCCTGCGGCGCGTGTCGCCAGCGTATCTTCGAATTTTCCGATGCCGCCACCCGCGTTCATCTCCGCGATGGAGCAAATGGCGAAGCCATCACGCATTCGATTGACGCCCTATTGCCGCACGCCTTCGGCCCGAGAGATTTAGCATGATCAACCTTGTTCCCGATGCCATTGCCAGTCTGAAAGAATGGGGCATTGAAGGCCCGTTCGAGTATGGCCTTGTCTTGGGCACCGGTCTTGGTCCGGTCGCTGAACTCATCGAAAATCCCGTCATCGTTCCCTATGCCCAACTCCCCGGCTTCCCGAAAGGTCAGGTCTCGGGCCATTCTGCGCGCGTTGTCGCAGGCTCGATTGGCAAATCCCGCGTCTTCGCCATGCAGGGCCGCGCGCATTATTACGAGCATGGCGACGCTGCGATCATGCGCACGCCCGTCGAGACCATGGCGGCGCTCGGCATCAAAAATCTGATCCTCACCAATGCGGCAGGGTCTCTCCTCGAAGACGTGCCCCCCGGCGCACTCGCGCTCATCGGCGACCACATAAACCTGTCAGGTGTTAATCCCCTGATTGGCCTCACCGACGACAGCCGATTTGTGCCGATGGTTGATGCCTACGATCCCGACATGCGTCAGGCCTTAAGAGCCGCCGCCGCGAAAGCCGGTATCCCCCTTCCCGAAGGTATCTATCACTGGTTCCCCGGCCCGAGCTTCGAAACCCCCGCCGAAATTCGTGCATCCAAACTGCTCGGTGCCACATTGGTCGGCATGTCAACCGTGCCGGAAGTCATCCTCGCCCGCCGCCTCGGCTTGCGCGTCGCCGGAATTTCCATGGTCACCAATTACGGCGCAGGCCTCTTCGGCGGCGCACCCTCCCACGCCGAGACAAAGAGCGTCGCAGCAGAGGCAGGCGAAAAGATGAAGGCTTTATTGGGCGGGTTTTTCCGTTGAGTGACCCTCACTGATCGCCAAAGCCCTAACCCCCTCGCGATAGGTCGGATAGCGCAACACAACCCCCAATTCCTCGCGGATCAACCTGTTCGAAACGCGTTTGTTGTCCGCATAAAAACTCCGCGCCATCTCGCTCATCACCGCCTTCTCAAACGGCACTTCCGGCGGCGGTTCGCGACCCACCAACTGAGCCGCATAGAGCAACACGTCCTGTGGCGGTGCGGGCTCATTGTCGGAGACATTGTAAACCGCACCATTGCGTGGTCTTTCAATCGAGGCCATCAGCACCTGTGCGATATCGTCGACATGGATGCGGTTGAACACCTGCCCCTTCTTGATCACGCGTTGCGCGCGTTGCTCGAGATTGAGGATCGGGTTTCTCCCCGGCCCGTAAATCCCCGCCAAGCGAAAAATCTGCGTCGCCTTGCCGGAGCGCTTCCCCAGCGCGAGCCATTCCTGCTCCAACTCGACGCGGCGATGCGTCCGCGCATGGCTTGGCCGCGGCGGAACACTTTCATCCACCCAGCCGCCATCGGCATCGCCATAAACCCCGATCGTCGAGAGATAGCCGATCCAGCAAATACGCGGCGATGTTTCAATCGCATGTTGAAACCGTCGCAAAACAGGGTCACCGGCTTCGTCCGGCGAAATCGACACCAGCACTGCATCAGCATCCTGCAATGCGATTTCAATCTCGGGATCAGCCAAATCGGGGTTGAACACACCCACGCGGACCTTGCCCTTCGAGAGTATTTTCGCCTTCTCTTCCGTACGGACAGTCGCGAAAATCTGCTCGAAATGATCTCCGCTATGCCGCACAAAGCCCTGCGCCGTAAATCCGAGACCAAAAATCACAAGGTTCATGAAAGCTCCTGCCACTCGGCGATCACATCCGGGTCATGCTCAAATGACAAATAGGTATTTTTCCGCTTAAAAAAAGTCTCCCGCGACATCAAACGCGAGAGCGCCCACACAGCCGCACCTCGCACCAGTGGTGAAGCGTCTCCAAGCAATCGCTCCGCCTCCTGAGCCAAATCACCCTGTCCTGAATTGCCGATTGCAATCAGCACATTCCGGATGAAACGCTCCCGCCCCGTGCGCTTGATCGGCGTACCCGCAAACCGCGTTCGAAAAGCCTGATCATCGAGCCGTACCAATTCGTTGAGCGACGGGGCGGCGAGATCATCACGCGCCGCAAGCTTCGTTTCCCGCCCAGCCTCGGCAAATTTGTTCCAGGGGCAGACGGCGAGGCAATCATCACAGCCGAAGATACGATTGCCGATTCCTTCGCGGAGTTCACGGGCAATCGGTCCCTTGTGCTCGATCGTCAGATACGAAATGCAGCGTCGCGCATCGAGTTGATAGGGGGCCGGAAACGCATTGGTCGGGCAGGCGGAAAGGCAGCGGGTGCAGGATCCGCAATGGTCGGCTTCCGGCTCGTCCGGCGGCAGTTCCGCCGTCGTGAAAATCGCCCCCAGAAACAGCCACGAACCATGCTCACGAGACACCAACACCGTATGCTTTCCCTGCCAGCCGAGACCAGCTGCCGCAGCCAACGGTTTTTCCATGACGGGTGCAGTATCGACAAACACCTTCACGGCCTCATTCTCTGCCGCCAGAACGCCCGCAATCTGCTTGAGCTTTCCCTTGATTACATCATGATAATCGCGTGAACGGGCATAGATGGAAATGACACCCCGATCCTTGAGGTTTAATGCTGCAAGCGGGTCGCTCTCGGGCGCATAGCTCATCCCGAGCATCAAAATGCTGCGAACATCTTCCCACAGGATTTTCGGATTTGCACGTTCCGCAACCCGCTCGTTCATCCAGTCCATGCTGCCATGAAAGCCGCTGGCAAGATGCGCCTTCAAATTGTCTTGAGCGTGAGGAATGGCATCCGGCGTCGTCACGCGGAGCGTAACGAACCCCTCGTCGCGGGCGCGCTCAATCAACCGCGATTTGAGGGTATCGGGCGTCAGAAATCAAGATCCGCGTAATGGGATGACGCTTCCATCCCTGCCACCCGATCAGACAGCAGCGTCCTGAAGGACGGGCGGGATTTCACCCGCTCATACCAGGTTTTTGCTGCCTCGTACTCGCTCCACGGCACATCACCCAAATAATCCGCAACCGACAAATGCGCAGCCGCCGCGAGATCGGCATAGCTCAATCGGTTCCCTGCAAGCCAGTTGCGCTGCGCCGTCAGGAACCCGATATAGGCGAGATGATACCTGATGTTATTTCGGGCTGCACGAATAGCCGCCATGTCCGGCGCCCCGCCGCCCTGTGCCTGCGGCATGAAACGCTTGGTGATTTTTTCGTGCAGCAGATGGACGGTAACTTCCTCGAACATCTTCGCATTGAACCACGCCATCAACCGCCTTACCTCCACCCGTCCCTTCGGATCATCGGGCAAAAACCGGTGCTCGCCGAGCGCGAGCCCTCTTGTCTCGTCGAGATATTCGGCGATCACTTCCGCCCCCGGAACGGCCCCGACCTGTTCTTCCTCGTAGACAGGCGTCGTTCCTGCGGGATTGAGCAACAGGAATTCCCTCCGCCGCTCCCAAACAAGTTCTTCCACAAGGTCGGGCTCTATACCGAATTCACCTAAAACCAGTCGGATAAATCGGGAATGAGGACAAAATCGGGCTTGATACAGAACTGCCATTGCGCTCGTTTGAACTCTTTGAGGTTTGAAGGGCATAAAGCCCGTGGTGCTACAGTCGCAACATCCGCACAGTATCGGGATGGCACGCGATTACTGCACCGTATATAGCCACATCATTGTCAAAACAATGTGATTCGAGTTTCAAATTTCCCTGCTATCCACCGCCAATTCAAAGTCGAGAAACGAGACAAGCCATGGATCCTGCATTTTTAAAAGCAATCGCACTCGGTATTATCGAAGGATTGACAGAGTATCTGCCTGTTTCATCTACCGGCCATCTGCTTCTCGCGGAGCATTTTCTTGGCCTCGGCTTCGGGGATCCGGTTTTTGACAAAACATTTGCTGTCCTGATCCAATTGGGATCCATCCTTGCTCTCGCTTTGGTGTATTTCCAACGCCTATTCAGGGTGTTGCTCGACGCACCCAAAAGCGCCGAAGCACGAAATTTCATCTTGGGTATTCTGATCGCGTTTCTCCCGGCAGCACTCCTCGGTGTTGTCCTGCACGGATTTATCAAGGGCGTACTGTTCAATCCGATGATTGTCTGCGTTACGCTGATTGCCGGCGGGATCATTCTTCTGATTGTAGATCGTTTGCCGCAGCAGCAGCGCCACCAGAACGCCATGACGTTTCCATTACCCATGGCACTGAAGATCGGCATTCTGCAATGCGCCGCCCTTATCCCGGGCGTCTCCCGCTCCGGTGCGACCATCGTTGGTGCCATGTTGCTAGGCGCAGATAAGCGGTCCGCAGCGGAATTCTCGTTTTTTCTCGCCA
The DNA here is from genome assembly GCA_945883115.1 of Alsobacter soli. Taxonomy (GTDB): domain Bacteria; phylum Pseudomonadota; class Alphaproteobacteria; order Rhizobiales; family Beijerinckiaceae; genus CAIUPE01. The sequence goes on along the minus strand of CAMCXA010000023.1, from coordinate 420 downwards.
TTCCGACAATGGTCGGTGCATTCGCCTATGACCTATACAAGAATTTTGCGACCCTCAGCGCAGCGGATTTTCAGCTGATCGGCATTGGCTTTCTGGCGTCGTTCGTCATGGGCTTGCTCGTCATTACCGGCCTGCTCACCTATGTCTCGAAGCATGGGTTTGCTGTTTTCGCCTGGTGGCGTATTTTTCTTGGCTCCGCCGGTCTTCTGGGGTTTCTCGTTTTGGGCTAGGAAGCCACCTCTTTTTTCTGCTTGGGCATCGGCGTTTTCGGTTCGAACCGGCACAAATCCTTGATCGGGCAGCGCCAGCATTCCGGCGCGCGCGCCTTGCACAAATACCGTCCGTGCAGGATCAACCAATGATGCGCGTGCAGCGCATACGCTGCCGGAATAACTTTTTCGAGCCCGCTTTCGATTGCCG
>CAMCXA010000022.1 GCA_945883115.1 Alsobacter soli | reverse complement strand
TACTCTTTAGGCGCATCCCGCCAGCGAAGTCCATTACGGATCACAAAAATGATCCCGGAGATCACCTTCCGATCATCAACACGTGGAACCCCATGCGATAAAGGAAAATAAGGTTCAATGCGACGCATCTGCGCGTCCGAAAGCCAAATCAAATCACCCATCTCGATGCCCTCCCAGATACGGAAGTGAATCAGATAATCGACTGATTGTGAATCCCTTTAACGGGTCCTGAGCCTAAGTCTGGCTAACCCTGGCTAACACAATACGCACGTCCGATGTCGGCAAGAACATCTGTTCGTCGATCATTTTTCGGCATGACCAATTAGCACTGGACATTTACTGGTAACGCACGCCAACACCCCGCAATGCCGCATGTCCGTCACGAATTGGACATGTTCCGGAAAACAGACGGAACACAATCGACATCCCGCCCGCTCAGCAACACGGCCGCGTTCTGCGAACATGTCCATATGGATATGTTCCGCATTTTATTGGAACGTTTGACAGATTTTATTGGAACAACCGACTGGAAACAGGCAGGTTTTTCCATAGGTAACGCGGAACGATTATCGGATATCAAAACCACTTTTTGGGCAGCAATCCGCCCAGTCCGCCGCCACTTTCCGAACCAGACAACCGGGCAAGTCCGTCCTTGGCCGCCTGGTTCGCCGGGTCGGTTCCGAGCGCCCGCTGGTAGTTCTCGCGGGCCTGCTCCTTGTCGCCCTTCTTCTCGAAAGCGAGCCCCAGCCCCGCCCAGCCATCGGCGTTGCGGCTGTCAATGTTCAGGCTGGCGTTCAAATCTTCGATAGCGCTATCAAATTTCCCAACAACGATAAGGCTTTGGCCTCTGCCAAGATAGGGCGGCGCAACAAACGGGTTACGGTCGATTGCGGCGTCAAAATCATTGATCGCCTTGGTATGAAGTCCCTGTCTCTGGTAGATCAGACCACGTGAATGATAGCCTTGCGCCGACTCCGGATTGAGCCGGATCGCCTGTGTCAGGTCGGCAATCGCGAGATCAAACTCGCCCCGCGCCCTGAGCAAATTGCCCCGTCCGAGATAGGCAGGACCATAGACACTATTGGTTTCGATCGCCCTGTTGAAGTCCGCCAAAGCATCGTCATCCCGTCCCAACTGGCGGAAGGCCAAAGCACGATTTGTGTAGGCAGGAGAATAGGTTGGCCGCAATGTGATCGCTTCGCCAAAGTCCGCAATCGCTTCCTTGTATTGCCCGATCCGGGCATAGGCCGCGCCACGCGTGTTGAACGCGCCGGGGTCGGACGGGTTGCGCTTCACAACATCTGTCAGCGAGGCGATGTTGACCTGCGCTGCCGCCTTGTCGGTCTCAAGCTCTGCGACGGCGCCAGAAGGCGCAGGTGCCAGCCTGCTGCCAACGCAGCCAGCGAGACTTAATGCCAGCAGAAGGGCCGCTAAAGCCTTTCCTGAAGCCCTTGAGACATCCAGCGAGCCTCGGGTGATCATCGACAGCGACCGTTCAGCCATTCAATCTACTCCAGCGCAAACTATTCCGGCATGTGCCAAGACAGTCGCAACGGCCTGAAACCTCGCGACTCAAGCGAAAACGCCCCAACCTAGCCGATTGAGGCGCTCCCGACTAGACGTCAAACTGCTATTATGCGTTTGAACAGCGCCAGAATTAGCGCGTAAAAACCTTCGGCTTAGGCGCAGGCAGCAGGCCTTCGCGCTGAAGCTTCTTGCGGGTGAGTTTGCGAGCGCGGCGAACCGCCTCCGCTTCCTCACGAACCCGCTTTTCAGAAGGCTTTTCGTAATGGCCCCGGAGTTTCATTTCCCGGAAAATGCCTTCACGTTGCATCTTTTTCTTAAGCGCCTTCAGCGCTTGATCGACATTGTTGTCACGAACGAGAACCTGCACGCGTTATCTTCCCGCAGCTGTCTGATTGAAATAAAAAGCCGCCCCAAAGCGACATTGAAAGGTTTGCTACCAGAAAGAATTGCCTGTGTCCACGCCTACCGACATAAAATCGGTAACCATCCGTTAAATCATGTATCTTTTTCCGGAGTGACACGCGTCGCATGCCCCATTTTACGCCCCGGACGCGCCTCACGCTTCCCGTAAAGATGGAGCTTTAGCCCCGGTTCCGCAACTAAATCCGGCCAATTCTCGACATCATCGCCGATCAGATTGATCATTTCGATCTTCCCGCGCCGTTTTGTGCTGCCCAGCGGCCAGCCGGCAATCGCTCGAACATGTTGCTCGAACTGCGATGTTTCCGCGCCATCAATCGTCCAATGCCCCGAATTGTGAACCCGCGGTGCAATTTCATTCACCAGCAACGTCTCGTCATCGCCGCTTCCGACCACAAAAAACTCGACCGCAAACACGCCGACATAGGCGAGTGCGGCGCCGATGCGCTCCGCAGCCTCAATCGCCGCCCAACCTGTCCTGGGGGTGATTGCAGCGGGCAGGAGCGTGCGGGAGAGGATGTGATGGCGGTGTTCGTTCTCGCAAGGCTCAAACGCCTTCACGTCGCCTGACTGAGATCGTGCCGCCACAACCGAGATTTCGCGTGAAAACGGCACATAGGCTTCCAAAATAGCCGGCGCATGCCCGATATCATCCCAAGCGGATGAGATCGAGGCCTCATCGGCAATCCGCGCCTGTCCCTTGCCGTCATAGCCGAAGCGGCGCGTTTTGAGGATGGAGGGTGTTCCAAGCGACGAGACCGCCGCTTTGAGGTCCTCAAGTGAATTGACCGCAATGAAATCGGGGCAGGAAAGACCGAGACTGCGGATAAAAGTCTTCTCAACCAGACGATCCTGCGTCGTTTCAAGCGCTTTCGGGTTCGGAAGAACAGGCTTCCGACTGTCGAGAAAAGCGGCGGTTTCTGCCGGAACATTCTCGAATTCATACGTAATCACCGAAACAGCTTCCGAAAAAGCGGAAAGCGCCGGAAAATCATCGTAATTGGCTTCTGTGAAGTGTCCTGACACTTCAAAGGCTGGATTATCGCCTTTCGGCGCAAAAACATGGGCTTTCAGGCCCAAAGGTGCTGCTGCCATCGCAATCATGCGTGCCAATTGGCCACCACCGAGAATGCCGATCGTGTCGCCGGGCTTCAGCATGTCTCAATCGCCCTTTTTAGGATGAACTGCGACGGAATCCGTCTGCTTCTCGCGCCATTCCGCAAGGCGTTCCGACAATTTGGAATCTGAGAGTGCCAAAACAGCCGCCGCAAGCAAGGCCGCATTCACAGCGCCCGCTTTCCCGATGGCCAATGTCCCGACAGGGATCCCCGCCGGCATTTGAACGATCGACAGCAGACTATCTTGTCCCGACAGAGCCTTAGATTCAACCGGAACGCCGAAAACCGGCAACAACGTCATCGATGCAGTCATTCCCGGCAGATGCGCAGCACCGCCCGCACCTGCAATAATGATCTTGAACCCCTTGTTTTGGGCATTTTTTGCGAATTCATAGAGCCGATCGGGCGTACGGTGTGCCGACACAATCAGCGTTTCATAGCCAATTTCCAGCGCATCAAGCGTCTGGGCTGCATGTTCCATGGTTGCCCAGTCTGACTGGCTTCCCATAATGATCGCGATTGGCTTGAGTGACATGAATTCGAGATCCTGACGTCGACATATCGACGATGCCTATCGGGAGCCTGACAAAATGGCAAGATGCCTTAAAAAATCAGCGCGTTTCAGGCAATAATATCCGGGGTCAACTGGTCTTCCAATTGAGTGATACGTTCCTTCAAATAGAGCTTTTGTCGTTTCAGGCGCCTTATTTGGAGCTGGTCTGCCCGCCCGAGCGTTTCAAGGGCTGAAATCGCGTCACTCAGGTCTTGATGTTCAATCCTGAGACGATGCAACGTCTTTTTAAGCTCGGCCGGTGTTGAAAACTCAGATTCCAAATCAGACATGCGTGATTATTCCGACAAAAATCAATTTCAGACCTCAATACGGCTGATTTACCTTCGTTTATGGCATGAAACTGCCTTTCGCCATACTTCTTTCTGACAAACAATAAAAGCCATCGGAGATCGTAACTCTACGCTAGTTGTTGTCAGCAATTGTCGTGGACATTTATTCGAAGTGTGACAGACTTATGAAGTTCGACTCACTTCTGGAGGACTCTAATGACGATCCTATCGCATTTGACAGAGCTAGAACGACGCCACGTGGCTTTAGAAGAACAAATCCGATATGAACAATTACACCCGTTGACTGATACAATTCGGGTACAGGAATTAAAGCGAAAAAAGCTTTATCTCAAAGAGCAAATCGAAAATCTAAAAAAGAGCACCGCATCCGATATCTCTGACCATAGAAATGTCTCTCAGAGCATTCCCCTGGCAGTCTGAATCGTAAATTTACAAACAAAAGCCTGCGTATTGCTTAAAAAAAGCGAATACGCGGGCTTTTAGTGGTATGGGATTTTGCTGTTGGCGATCCCGGGATGACTCGAACATCCGACCTACGGTTTAGGAAACCGTCGCTCTATCCTGCTGAGCTACGGGACCAACAGTGGCACGCGGAACTCAGGCTGCTTCGTCCTGCTCCTCGTCAACTTCTCCATCGATTTCGGGCTCGATTTCAGCCGCTTTAGCACGCTTTCCGGCCTTCCCGAGCTGAAGTTCAACCAATTTCAAGGCTTCAGGCTCCGATGAGCTATTCACCGCTGCAATTTCACGCACAAAACGGTCCAATGCAGCCTCGTAAAGCTGACGCTCTGAGTAGGACTGCTCAGGCTGTGACTCAGAACGATGAAGATCGCGAACAACCTCGGCAATCTGGATCAAATCGCCGGAATTGATCTTTGCTTCGTATTCTTGTGCCCGCCGCGACCACATGGTCCGCTTGATTCTTGGGCGTCCCGAAACTGTTTCAAGAGATTTTGCGACTGTTTCAGGCTCTGCGAGCTTTCTCATGCCAACAGAAGTCACCTTTGCGGTCGGAACGCGCAATGTCATCTTGTCTTTATCAAAAGCGATCACGAACAGTTCAAGCTTAAAACCCGCAACTTCTTGCTCTTCAATCGCAACAATGCGACCGACGCCATGCGTTGGATAAACGACAAACTCCCCGTTCTTGAAACCATGCCGAGGTAAAACTTTTTTTGTGGTTGTCGTCATGATCGCATCAACTTTCCTAATGATCCGTGCCAAAACACGGGAAAACGCTGTTATTCCGCCAAAACTAGCGGTATATCGTGTTCGGTTCTAAGGCAGAATGTGATCAAACTGTATCAAGGCTAGCGTCGAAAAACCAAAGTAGCCCCTGCATCAAAAATGAAAGGAGTCACGCCGTTAAAGACAGTCAACCAAAATTCGGACTTTGATATCCACCTGCTCGATTAAGCCATGCATATCAGAAAATGATCATCTTTCCAAGTACTTCCAACGCGGTCTTATATGATCCGAAACTTTTTAGTCACCTTGCCCCGGTTTCGAGGAAAAATATTTCTCGAGTTTTCCATCTTCCCCGTCGAATGCCTTCGCATCCGGTTCGGCATCACGCTTTGATGTGATATTTGGCCAAACACGCGAAAAATCCGAGTTAAGCTTCAACCAGCTTTCAAGTCCGCTTTCAGTGTCAGCCTTGATCGCATCCGCAGGGCATTCCGGTTCACAAACACCGCAGTCGATACATTCGTCGGGATTAATGACGAGCATATTTTCCCCCTCATAAAAACAATCGACGGGGCAAACCTCAACGCAATCCATGTATTTGCATTTGATGCAGTTTTCGACAACGACATAGGTCATAAGCGCGCAATCCTTGCGTAAACAAACGGACGACATTTCAACAGGTGCTAAACGAACTTGCCATTCTAGGCAAGAAGTCAGACTGACAACACCTCATTCTCGGATGTTGTCAGCTGCACTTTTCGTTTGGGCAACGTTTTCGAGGGCGATACTTAGCTCGCCAATTGACGCAGCACGAAATGGAGAATGCCACCATTTCGGAAGTATTCGATTTCCTCGAGCGTATCGATCCGACAAATGACCGGTACTTTTTTCGTCACGCCCGCCGCATCCTTGATTTCCAGTTCCATTTTTTGACGCGGCTTGACGTCCGTCAGACCAGATATCGCAATTGTTTCGGTTCCTGTAAGGCCGAGCGTTTTCCAACTGGTGCCCTCTTCAAAGACGAAGGGTACAACGCCCATTCCAACAAGATTTGAACGGTGAATGCGTTCAAATGACTGCGCGATCACAGCCCTGACACCCAGAAGGTTGGTTCCTTTCGCCGCCCAATCCCGTGACGAGCCATTGCCATATTCAATCCCGGCAAACACGATCAACGGGGTCTTGTCTTTTACATACTTCATTGCCGCATCATAAATCGGCATCCGCTTCTCTGACGGATAATGAACAGTCAACCCTCCCTCCGGCGTTGAACCATCGGCATCCTTGACCATGAAGTTCTTGATCCGGATATTCGCAAAAGTCCCGCGCATCATGACTTCATGATTGCCACGGCGTGTCCCGTATTGGTTGAAATCAACCGGATCGACGCCTTGCTCCAAAAGATACTTCCCTGCAGGCGAAGCTGCCTTTATCGATCCGGCAGGCGAAATATGATCAGTCGTGATTTTATCGCCGAAAAGACCGAGAATCCGCGCACCCTTGATATCGGTGACGGCCTTGGCCGTATTCGTCATGCCCGTGAAATAGGGAGGATTTTGAACGTAAGTTGATTTTTCATCCCAACGATAGGTCTGCCCCTCTGGAACTTTGACTTTTTTCCAATGCGCATCACCCGCGAACACATCGCCATATTTTTCCTTGAAGATCTTCTTTGTGACATTTTTGGCGATAAATGATTGTATTTCCTTGTTCGAAGGCCAGATATCTTTCAGAAATACCGGTTTTCCTGCTTTGTCTTTACCAATCGGCTCTTTCGTCAAATCAATCTGCATCGATCCGGCTAAAGCGTAGGCAACCACAAGCGGCGGAGATGCCAGATAGTTGGCTTGAACATCGGGCGAGACGCGCCCTTCAAAATTGCGGTTCCCCGACAGAACTGCCGCCGCAACCACGCCATTATCATTGATCGCTTTCGATATTTCTTTCGGCAGAGGGCCCGAATTGCCGATGCACGTCGTGCATCCGAAGCCAACAAGATTGAAACCGAGCTTATCCAGCTCTTTCTGCAAGCCCGCATTCGATAAATACTCGGCAACGACCTGAGACCCCGGCGCTAACGACGTTTTGACCCATGGCTTCACTGTGAGGCCCTTTGCAACAGCGTTTCGAGCCAGAAGACCTGCCCCAATCAGAACTGACGGGTTCGACGTATTCGTACACGACGTAATCGCCGCGATGACAACATCACCATGGCCAATATCGAAGTTTTTCCCCTCAACTTGATATCGCTTCGTTGAATCGGAGGCCTTTTTATATTCCGAATTCATTGCCTCATGAAATCCGGCTTTCGCATCGGACAATGAAACCCGCCCTTCGGGACGTTTTGGACCGGCAAGCGACGGCAAAACCGACCCAAGATCCAGCTCCAGCGTATCGGTAAACTCGGGGTCCGGCGTCGATTTGCTCCGCATCAACCCCTGGGCCTTCGCATATTTTTCCACGAGTTCGATCCGCGATTTTGAACGGCTCGTCATCGTCAGATACGCGAGGGTTTCGGTATCGATCGGGAAAAATCCGCACGTAGCGCCGTATTCGGGCGCCATATTCGCGATTGTCGCCCGATCCGCCAACGTCATCGCGTTCAGGCCCGGGCCATAGAATTCAACGAACTTGTTCACCACACCCTTTTTCCGGAGCATTTGTGTCACGGTGAGCACAAGGTCAGTCGCGGTGATGCCCTCTTTGAGTTTCCCCGTGAGTTTGAAGCCGATAACCTCCGGCAACAACATGGATTGCGGCTGGCCGAGCATCGCAGCTTCAGCCTCGATCCCGCCAACGCCCCACCCGAGTACGGCAAGCCCGTTGACCATGGTGGTATGCGAGTCTGTACCCACCAACGTGTCCGGATAGGCAACTTCAACCGTTTCGGTTTTGCCTTTTGAATTCTTGATTTTTTCTTTCCGGGTCCAAACCGTTTGCGACAGGTATTCCAGATTGACCTGATGGCAAATTCCGGTGCCCGGAGGCACAACCGAAAAATTCTCGAACGCTTGTTGACCCCATTTCAAGAAGCGATAACGCTCGCCATTGCGATCATATTCGAGATCAACATTCTGTTTTAGCGCCTTGTTCGAACCAAAAGCGTCCACAATCACCGAGTGATCGATCACAAGATCGACCGGCACCAAAGGATTGATCTTTTTCGGGTCGCCCCCCAGTTGCTTCATCGCATCGCGCATCGCGGCGAGGTCCACAACGGCGGGAACACCCGTGAAATCCTGCATCAGGACCCGCGAAGGCCGGAACGCAATTTCTAGTTGATCCTTACCCTTCGATTTCAACCACTTAACCGTGGATTGAATATCGGATTTTTTTACAGTCTTGCCATCCTCAAACCGAAGTAGGTTTTCGAGCAATACTTTGAGCGAAAAAGGAAGTTTCGATATCCCTTTCAAGCCGTTCTTTTCAGCGGCTTTCAGCGAATAATATACGTAAGTTTTACTGCCGACCTTCAGGTTTTTGCGGCAATTGAAACTATCTAATGATGGCATGATCATCTCCTATCGGGGTTGGGCTCGAGCAGATAACAATTCTGCGCTCCGCCGCCCCGGGAGTGCCCGGGCCCCCTGCATCGATTACGAGCGATGCAACGGCGTCGACTCATTTATAGATAATTTCAAAACGTTGCGCTACATCAACCATTGTCGCGGGTGCCGGATTTTTCGAAGGATAACGCAATGATGGCCTCTGAAGCAGATATCCCTCACGTCGAAATTAAGAATCTGGGGTGTAGTCGCGCGGGAAGAAAAATTTTTGAAAATATAGGTTTTTCGCTTAGATCAGGCAGCTTGTTGATCATTGAAGGCCGAAATGGCTCAGGAAAGACAAGTTTATTACGAATATTGGCGGGACTTTTAAAGAACGATGCCGGAGATATCATTCTATCGGGCCCCGATTTTTCTGAAAGTAACGTCGAAAATTTCCATTTCATTGGCCATAAAGAAGGTTTGAAGGCCGCTCTCACTGTCAGCGAGACGTTGAAATTTTGGCAAATATTGTTGGGCAAGGGAAAAGCTTCAATTCCAGACGCGCTCGAAATCGTGGGCCTTTCCCATGTTAGCCTGCTTCCCTGTTCTTATCTCTCCGCCGGCCAAAGGCGTAGGCTGATTCTGGCCCGCTTACTCGTTTCGCATCGCCCGATCTGGCTTTTGGACGAGCCGATGACGGCGTTGGATACATCAGCGAAAACGATGTTCGAAAACATCGTGACGGAGCATCTTTCAGAAGGCGGCATCGTCGTCATCGCAACGCACGAACCAATCTCGATTCCCCATCAAACCTTGTCGCTCGGGTCTCTCTCATGACGGGCATGTTCATCGCGCTGCTTTTGCGGGAAATCAGGCTCTCGGCCCGTATCGGCGGCGGTTTTTCCGCTGGAATCGTCTTTTTTCTAACCCTTGTGACAATTATTCCCTTCGCGATCGGGCCGGATCTCGCACTTTTGGCAAAGATTGGCCCTGCGATCCTTTGGATTGCCTCGGTGCTTTCCACTCTGATCGGGCTTGATCGCCTGTTTCAGGCGGATGAGGAGGATGGTTCACTTGATCTCTTGAAAATGTCCCAATTGCCCTTCGTTTGGGTCGTTTTTGGAAAATGTGTCGCGCATTGGATGACAACAGGCCTCCCGCTGACGATTTTTGCACCAATTCTCGGACTACTACTGGCCCTCGATGGAAATTCGACAGGCACAGTCTTTCTTACCCTATTGGTCGGGACACCGGCATTGACGTTTATCGGCGCTATTGGCGCTGCGCTCACGGCGAGTTTGCGGCGAGGCGGATTGATACTTTCAGTGCTTGTGCTACCGCTGATGATCCCGATTTTGATTTTCGGCGTCCTCGCAACGGAATCCTCTCAGCTCGGCGTGGCTCATTTCGCGTCCCACTTTGCGATCCTCGGAGGCCTGACACTGCTCTCCATTGTGTTCGGGGTCAGCCTGTCCACGTTGGCGCTGTCAACAACAGAATAGTCAATGATTTGATCGCGTTATAATCTCTCTTTCGGTGACAATCATATCAAGCGCGCGGTCATGCGGTTCATCCGGAACGTGGTCGACTTCTTGGATTGAAAAAGCGATGCCGATGGTGAGTAGTCGGCCAAGTTTTTCCAGACGCGAGATGGTGCGGTCGTAATATCCGGCACCATAGCCGATGCGATGACACCGACGATCAAACACGGCCAAAGGGACGAGCAGAGTAACCGGATTGACTTCAGGCTTGTCATCAAACGGCTCGCTAACCCCAAATTTCCGCACTTCCAGCGCGTCATCCGGCATATATGACCGAAAAATCAGCCCGTCCAGCGTCATAATGGGCAGACCGAGTAAAAATCCGCGTTCCGAAAGTAATCGTAAGGCTGGTCGAGGATCGATTTCATTCCGGATCGGCCAAAATCCGCCCACTGGACCGGCAGGTATGATGGCCTCAAGCCCGATAATCGATGCTCCAACAGCGCGCGAAAAAGCCGTGTGGTCGCTCGCTGAAATCAAGGCGCGCTTTTGAAGTATGTCGGCGCGAAGGGAAGCTTTTGATATCATTCCGAATAGTGCTCAAAGAGGTGCGGAGCCACAATGACCGTGGAACGATCGATCCCGAGAACCTACATAAATAGGTGGGCACCGTGTGCCTAAGTCCACGGACGAAGACAGGAACAGCTCCCGTTGGGTCGATAAGGCCCCGAGAATACATTTGTTCTCACGAATCCCGCAGCCCCGCAGTCCTTAATTAGGCTCTTTATGTTGCTTTTACCAGTACTGATTGATCCGATCCTCAAAACAGTGGCGTTACAGTATCGAATACCAGTTTCACGCCGATCAAGAATGTCAGTGCGTAGATGATCGTATAGAAGCGCGCAGCATCAATCCGCCGAACAAGCCATACGCCTGCCAAAGTCGAGAGAAGCGCAACAGGAAACAGTGCCGTCGAAGTGCCTAAATTTTCCGTCGAAAACTGGCCCAGTAAAAAATACGGAACAACTTTGACAAGGTTCGTAATTGTGAAAAACCACGTCGACGTACCCACATAAGTCTGTGGCGGCAGCCGTTGCGGCATCACATAAACTTGGAAGGGCGGGCCGCCCGCGTGAGCGACAAAGCTCGTAAACCCGGCAATCGCTCCCCAGAAAACGCCAAGAGGAACGCCGCGCTGAACCGGATCCCCGATAATTTCCCGCTTATTCCAATAGAGAATAACAAAGCCAATCGAGATGAGTCCGACACCGAGTTTGACGAGATCGTCAGACACGTGAGCCGCCATCAGCCATCCTAAAAACACACCGATGAGACAGCCCGGTAAAAGAATTGTCAGGTTCCGCATATCGAAATCGCGGCGATAGGCATAGGTGCTGACCATATCCTGAACAATCAAGATCGGGAGCATCAAAGCTGCAGCTTTCACAGGCGACACAACCAGCGCCATCAGGGGGATCGACAATAATCCCAAGCCGGCAAATCCGCCTTTAGCAAGCCCCATGAGGATAACTGCCGGAATTGCCGCCGCATAGAACCACGGGTCAGTGATAAAGGTCATCATTAAAGCGCACGCCTGGGTAATTTAACAGTCGCAGAACGTGACTTGATCTCTGGATTTCCGCAACCCCCCGCTTTGCAATGCTCCACTGCAAAGCGTGTTGCAACGGATGGCATTGAGTGTAAGGATCACCCCGACGACGAATGATTAGGAAGCTATTGATGACGAACGCTCTAAAATTTAGCAAGTTACATGGTTTTTCACTGTCAGAACCCGAACAATTTTGGGCCGAGGCCGCACAAACCATCGATTGGGTCGATTTTCCAAAAACGATTTTTGATCCGAATTTAGGCGTTTACGGTCGCTGGTTTCCTGATGGTGTCGTCAACACCTGTTATAATGCCGTTGATCGTCACGCTAAAACTGCGCCCGAGCGGGTTGCCATTATCTATGATAGCCCGGTGAGCGGATCAAAACGTTCGATCACCTATCGAGAATTACTCACCGAGGTCGAGGCACTTGCCTTTGTGCTTTTGGAATTTGGCGTCCAGAAAGGTGATCGGGTCATTATTTATATGCCCATGATCCCCGAAACTGTTTTTGCCATGATGGCCTGCGCACGGATCGGGGCCATCCATTCGGTCGTTTTTGGCGGATTTGCCGCGCGTGAACTGGCGACCCGGATTGACGATTCCCGGCCCAAGGTCATTCTAGCCGGATCGTGTGGGATCGAGCCGAACCGGCTTGTCGCCTATAAACCCATGATTGACGAGGCCATCGAGATCGCTTCCCACAAGCCGGAAAATGTCATCGTTTTCCAAAGAAAAGAACATCCTGCCTCGCTTGTTCAGGGACGAGACCATGATTGGACCAGCCTCATCGGGAAGGCGAAAGACTCAAATAAATCAGTTCCTTGCGCCGAAATATCGACAACTGATCCGCTCTATATCCTCTACACTTCCGGGACAACGGGAAAGCCCAAAGGCGTCGTTCGTGACAATGGCGGACATCTCGTTGCGATGGCTTGGACGATGGGCGCAATTTACGGCATCAAGCCCGGCGACGTGTTCTGGTCGGCGTCGGATGTAGGCTGGGTCGTTGGGCATTCCTACATTGTCTATGCACCGCTGATCATCGGGGCAACGACCATACTCTATGAAGGCAAGCCGGTCGGAACGCCCGATGCCGGAGCGTTCTGGCGGGTTATTTCCGAACATCGAGTGAAAGCATTATTTACTGCTCCAACTGCCTTTCGAGCAATCCGAAAAGAAGATCCCGAGGGTTTGGAGCTCAAAAAATATGATTTAACAAACTTTACGGCTCTATTTCTCGCAGGGGAGCGGGCGGATCCGGATACGGTACGATGGGCCGAGCAGATGCTGGGCGTTCCTGTCATTGATCATTGGTGGCAGACTGAAACCGGGTGGGCTATTGCCGGAAATCCGTTAGGGATGGGGCAATTGCCGGTGAAACATGGCTCGCCGACCGTCGCGATGCCCGGTTACGATGTCAGAATAGTGGATGAAGCTGGAAATCCGGTGCCAACAGGCAAAATGGGATCGATTGTCATCAAATTGCCGCTGCCACCGAGCTGCCTCCCGACCTTGTGGGAAGCAGAACAAAGATTTGTGGAGAGCTATTTAACGACCTATCCTGGTTATTATTCGACATCTGATGCCGGATATATTGATGAGGATGGCTATTTATTCATCATGGGTCGTACGGATGACATTATCAATGTTGCCGGACACAGGCTTTCGACGGGCGCCATGGAGGAGGTTCTCTCCGGCCATTCTGCCGTCGCCGAATGCGCGGTTGTCGGCATCAAGGACGCGCTGAAAGGCGAACAACCCTGCGGATTTGCGGTTCTGAAGGCGGGCGTCAGCACACCGATTGCCCAGATTGAAAAGGAATTGGTGGAACGCGTCCGGCAGGAAATAGGGCCGGTAGCCGCGTTCAAAATTGCCATTATCGTCAATAAGTTACCAAAGACGAGGTCAGGAAAAATCCTGCGCGGGACAATGAAGAAGATCGCGGACGGGGATGCGTGGACATTGCCGCCGACGATTGATGACCCCGCAGTGCTGGATGAGATCAAGCTTGCGTTGCAGGCCAAGGGATTGGCGAAGTAAAATTAGAGCGAGTAGCGAATAGGGGCGCGCCCTATTCCCAATTCGTTATTCGCCCTTCGCTTTCTTCAACAAATCCGGTCGGCGCTCTGCCGTCAATCGCTCGCTCTCGGCGCGGCGCCATTCGGCGATTTTTTTGTGATCGCCGGAGAGAAGAATATCCGGAATATTGCGGCCCTCCCATTCGCGGGGGCGCGTATAATGGGGGTATTCAAGCAGCCCCCCTTCGAAACTTTCATCCTCGCCGGAGCTTTCCTTGCCCATGACACCGGGCAGTAGCCGGATGCAGGCGTCGAGCAGAACAATAGAAGCCGGTTCTCCGCCCGACAAAATATAATCGCCGACAGAAATTTCCTCGAAATTTCTCGCACTTATCAGCCGCTCGTCAACCGCCTCAAAACGCCCGCACAGAATGATCGCACCCGGGCCGGAGGCCAGTTCACGAACGCGCATCTGGGTCAATGGCGTGCCGCGCGGGCTCATCAGCAGGCGCGGGCGGGGATCATCCGGCATGATCGCATGATCAATGGCAGCGGCCAACACATCGGCTCGGAGAACCATACCAGCCCCACCGCCAGCGGGGCTATCATCCACCGTCCGGTGCTTGCCGATACCATGCTCACGAATATCGTGAACCTTAAGCGACCAAATGTTTTTGAGGAGTGCGTCGCCCGCCAGAGAAAATCCGAGTGTTCCGGGGAACATGTCAGGAAAAAGCGTCAGTATATCAACCTGAAACTGTGTCATTGATCGGCATGATCCGGCGCATCAGCGGCTTTGTCGTCACTTTCTTCAGGGATGACGGCAATCAAGCGGCCTTCCTGAAGGTTGATCTCCGGCACGGCGGCTTTTGTAAAAGGCAAGAGGACCGAAGGGCCGCCACGATCAAGCGTGATATCGAGAATGTCGCCTGCGCCGAAATCATGAACTGCCGTGACATAACCGATTGCCAGTCCATTTGAATTTTCGACCTTCAGGCCGATGAGATCAGCGTGATAATACTCTTCCTCGTCAGGAGGCGGGAGTTGGTCACGGGGGACAAACAGGCGGAGATTCGTGAGCGTTTCCGCCGCATCACGATCTGCGATGCCCTCAATCGAGACAACCAGCATATCGTCTTTGATTGGACGGAGAGATTTGATTTTGAAAGATCTTTTGCCGTCTTCCGATGTCAGCGGCGCATAGTCCGCAATCGTTGCCGGATAAGCCGTGAACGACTTCAAGCGAAGTTCGCCGCGCACACCATGAGGCGCACCAAAAATGCCGACCTCAACCAGCTGATGTGAAGCGCCGCCCTGTTTGTCCTGAATGGGGCTCGGAGGGCGGCGCATCGATATCTATCCTTATTCTGCCGGAGCGTCGGCAGCAGGCTCTGCAGCTGCCTCAACAGGAGCCTCAACAGGAGCCTCAACAGGAGCCTCAACAGGCGCTTCGACCGGAGCCTCAACCGGAGCCTCAACCGGTGGTGCAGCAGCAGCTGCAGCAGCGGCTGCAACGGCGGCAGCAGCAGCTTCCGCGGCCTTCGTCACTTCGGCGGCAGCAGCATCAAGACGCTCCTGAGCCTTCTTCTTCGGCTTGGACTTCTCGGGATTGTTGCGTGCCTTGCGGGTCCAGAGGCCAACGGCTTCAAGGAAGCGCTCGACGCGGTCGGTCGGCTGGGCACCCTTCGCAAGCCATGCCTTGGCGCTATCAACGTCCAATTTCACGCGTTCGGCCGAGTCCTTCGGCTTCATCGGGTCGAATGTGCCGAGCTTCTCGATGAAACGGCCATCACGCGGGTAGCGCGAGTCAGCAACGACGATCGAATAGTGAGGGCGTTTCTTTGCGCCACCGCGGGCTAATCTGATTTTAAGAGGCATTATACTTTTCCTTTTGGTTTTATATGAGAAAGTTGAGTGGAAGGGGTTATTTTTTCTTTCCGGCGAAAGGATTAAATCCACCGAGACCCGGCAGGACGGAACCTAAACCGGGGAGTTTCGGGGGAATTTTGTTGGAGATTTGTTGGAATGAGGGACTGGAAATTTCCGGTGCTTTTCCAGGAAAATTTCCAAGGTTAGGTATGGTATTGTTCCGCGTTGAACTGGGTGTGTCCAATTCCGGTGGCGAACCGGGCAT
The DNA here is from genome assembly GCA_945883115.1 of Alsobacter soli. Taxonomy (GTDB): domain Bacteria; phylum Pseudomonadota; class Alphaproteobacteria; order Rhizobiales; family Beijerinckiaceae; genus CAIUPE01. The sequence goes on along the minus strand of CAMCXA010000022.1, from coordinate 19,966 downwards.
ACCCGGCATATTTCCACCCAATCCGAACATGTTGGCGAAGCCGGCCATCGGGCCACGCTTGCCACCCTTGCCCATGGATTTCATCATGTCGGCCATCTGGCGATGCTGTTTGAGCAGACGGTTGATCTCCTCAACTTTTGCACCCGCTCCGGACGCAATCCGCTTCTTACGCGAAGCCTTGAGGATATCCGGATTACGACGCTCGGAAGGGGTCATCGAGTTGATGATCGCGACCTGATGCTTGACGACTTTGCCATCAAGATGGGCTGCGGAAATCTGATCTTTCATCTTGGCGATGCCGGGGATCATGCCCATCAGGCCGCCAACGCCACCAAGCCGCTCGATCTGGCGCAATTGATCGCGCAGATCATTCAGGTCGAAGGTGCCTTTCCGCATCTTCTCCGCGGTACGCAGGGCCTCGGCCTGATCGATGTTCTCGACGGCCTTTTCGACGAGCGAGACAATGTCGCCCATGCTGAGAATGCGATTGGCGATGCGGGAGGGGTGGAACTCCTCGAGCGCATCCATCTTCTCGCCGGTGCCGACAAGCTTGATCGGCTTGCCGGTAACAGCGCGCATCGAGAGCGCGGCGCCGCCACGGCCATCGCCGTCGACGCGGGTGAGAACGATACCGGTGAGGCCGACGCGATCTTCAAAGGCGCGGGCGGTGTTGACGGCGTCCTGACCGGTGAGGGCATCAGCAACGAGCAGAACCTCATGCGGATTGACGGCGGCCTTGACCTCGGCCACTTCGATCATCAGGGCTTCGTCGAGCGTCGTGCGACCGGCCGTGTCGAGCATGACAACATCGAAGCCGCCCAGACGGCCGGCCTCCATGGCGCGGCGGGCGATCTGGACCGGCGACTGGCCGGCGACAATCGGCAGAACATCGATCGAGAGTTGTTTGCCGAGGCTGGCAAGCTGTTCCATCGCTGCGGGGCGTCGGGTATCGAGCGAGGCCATCAGCACTTTGCGCTTCATCTTCTCGGTGAGGCGCTTGGCGATTTTCGCCGTAGACGTGGTTTTGCCCGAACCCTGCAGACCGACCATCAGGATCGGGACGGGGGGGACCGCTTCGAGATCAATGGTCGCAGTGTCCGAGCCGAGTGTATCGACCAGAACGTCATTGACGATCTTGATGACCATCTGGCCGGGAGTAACGGATTTGACAACTTCGGCACCGACGGCGCGGGCGCGCACCTTGTCGGTGAACGAGCGGACGACATCGAGCGCAACGTCCGCCTCGATCAGGGCACGACGGACCTCGCTCAACGCAGCATCGACATCCGCCTCGGTCAGCGCGCCGCGGCGCGTGAGCGTGGAGAGGATACCGGAGAGCTTTTCGGAAAGACTCTCGAACATGACCGTCCTGCGTTGGCGGGCGTAAACTGCCCGCTGTGATGAGCCGACACCCTACGTCACAAAGCCAAACGCGCCCGAGGGCGCATCGCGCTGTCGGGCGTGGACCTCCGGACTCTCAAGGACCGGGCGGCGGCTCAAGGACGTAACCGTCGATGAATAAAGGAAGTACTAGGGGAAAAGCGGGGCATGAGTCAAGGTTTGGCGCAACGTTCAAAGCGAGGTTCGTTCGGGGGGCGGGGTGCTGATATTTTTAAAACAAGTGGAGATAGCCAGTGCAAAAATGCGCTTTCGAGAAAAGCCTACCAGCAATATGCGCTGATAACGCATGTGCGAGCATGTTTCGCTGTCCAAATCACGGCGCGATCCGCTAGACTTTGCGCGGGCCGGAGTATGATGCCGTGACAATGAAAATTCTGAAGCAGGTTCCCTTTATGGGGGCCATCGAACGGGAGCAGTTGCGGCTGAACTGCGAGCGGATTCTGGCCGAGGGCGGCGAGAAGCAGAAGGATGATGCCCGGCTGATCATTGCAGCGCTCAGGGCGCATGCCGATTTTGCATCCGGTGGAAATGGCGGGGGCGGTCGTTTTGATACCCCTACACGGGCATGGGTACGCGGCGGGTTCGCTCGCAAGCCGCCCGCTGCACGGGGTAAGCCAACGGATGAGGCACCAAGCAAAATCATGCCGCGACGGCCCGTGCCGCCGGTCCAGTTTGTTGCAGACGAGGCGTATGAGGCGTTGCCGGGTGTCGCTGAAGCGCTCGAGGCGATTGATGACGGCGCACCAGCGGTGCTCATTCTCGGGCGGGCAGGGACAGGCAAAACAACCTTGATCCGTTATCTGCGCAACAGGCCGGGCGGCGATACGCAGGCGATTGTCGCGCCAACGGGCGTGGCGGCGCTGAATGCCGGCGCGCAGACAATCCACTCGTTCTTCCAGTTTCCGCCCGTGATTTTGAATCCTGACGAGATGGTGCCGGGGCGGCATTTCGGCCCCCTCTACCGGCGGATGACGCGCCTCGTGATTGACGAGATTTCGATGGTGCGCGTCGATGTGATGGACGCGATTGATGCGCGGCTCAGGGAAATCCGCAGCGATGACCGCCCCTTTGGCGGGGTGCAGATCGTGATGGTAGGGGATTTTCTGCAATTGCCGCCCGTTGTTCGCGATGGCGACCGGGAAATTCTGGAGCAGATGGAATATCGCACGCCCTATGCGTTCAGCGCGCGCGCCTTGCGCCATGCGCCGGTAACAAAAATCTCGCTCGATCACGTCTACCGGCAGGACGAACAGGAATTCATCGATCTGCTCGGCAAGGTGAGGGCAGGGGATGATGTGGAACACGCGGTGGAGGTGTTCAATGCGCGGTGTTTCCGCCCGCATCGCGACTCGGCAGCACCCTTGCTGTTGACGGCAACGCTTGCAGCGGCCGAGCGTTATAATCGGGAAGGGCTGGCGGCACTCCGCGGTGAGGCGTCGGTCTTCGAGGCTGTCGTGAAGGGCAAGTTCGAGTCAGGGCGCGATCCGGCGCCCGTGCCCGAACGGCTTGAGCTCAAAGTCGGTGCCCGCGTGATGGCGACGCGGAACGACACAAACCGGCGCTGGATCAACGGCTCGCTCGGAACGGTAACACGGATCAAGGAGGACGAGGTGTTTGTCCGTTTTGATCATTCCCGTGAGGAACATCATGTCGAGCCGGCAAAATGGGAAAAGATCAGGCAGGTGTGGAGCGATGCCAGCCAGAAGATCGAGAATGAAGTGGTGGGCGCGTTCCAACAGGTGCCGTTGATCCCTGCCTGGGCGATTACCATCCACAAGGCGCAGGGCCTGACGCTCGATGATGTTCGGGTGGATTTTGGCGCGGGGGCTTTTGCGCCCGGTCAAGTCTATGTCGCGCTCTCCCGGGTGAGAACGCTGGCCGGCCTCTCGCTTGCGCGACCCTTGCGCGGATCGGATTTCCGGACCGATCCGATGCTGGCGGCGTTCATGGCGTGGGCGTGACACGTTCGGTAAAAGATTGATCCGGTTTTATCGGCATGATGGGATGCCGAAACGCAGTAGCTCCAGCGGAAAGTTATAATGTCCAAGATTACGCCTTACACACATCTCATCCCCGAACCCGTCTTCACGCGGGAGATCAAACGGCTAACCGATGCCCTCGCCGCCAACGGCTATGACGCGACCGGTATGGATTTTACCGATCTCGTGGCCCGTAAAATGGGCGACGATTGCGCCCGGCTTTTGTCCGCGAAGGGTGTTCAGATCAAGAACCATAGTTGGGAGCTGACCTGGAACCGGGATATCAAGGTAAAATTCTATCTGCCGCGCGAGGACGATGCGGCGCTTGCTCAGGACATATTGGGGTGAGAGGCAGGCGCCTAATGCACTTGCCAAGGGTTGACAATTGTAATCGGAAGATAGTCGAAATCTCGTATATTGCGAGTTGCGAGGCTTGCCGAAGCGTTTGCCACGATTCCGGCTATCATCATATCAGACGGTTCCGCTGGTAATCCGCGTCTTTCGCGTAAAGCGCGGAATGTACCAGCGTGAGACGCCGCGTTGATATCGAATACGAGCGTTGAAAGTGTGGCAATAAGGTTGGTGAATCGGTCATGAAGATCGTTCCGACGTTTTCCATCGGGAAGTCGCAGTAACCCATATTCGATTTCTGCAATCGTAATAGCGGTCGTGCAAAGTGTTTTTTCATTCAGAGAGAAGAACCACTTTTCCACAACCTCGTCGGGTTGCCGCTTCATCAATTCTGAAATGACATTCGTATCGAGCACGATCATTCATAGGCCTCAGTTTCGTCAAACTCGGGTACAGGACGATCATGCCGTCGTTCTGGCAGTTTTAATTCGATACCGTTTTCATCTTTAAAGAGTTGACGTGAGAGCGCCCATAGCTCCGGTCCTGATATGCCACCGATCGCGTGTCTGAGAATTAACCTTGCTTCTTCTTCCATTGAATGGCCGTTTACGGCGGCTCGGACGCGAAGGCGTTCTTTCAGAGAATCGTCCAGATTGCGAATTGTTAGGGTTCCCATCTTCAATTCTCCAGTCGTCTAAAACAAAAGTGTAACACATTGCTAGCATTGCTAGCAATGAATTATCAAGCCCGGACTACATTTTTTGCGCGCCGCAAGGGTCGCCTGAATCCTTTGCGGCGCGTGACGGGTTTCCTGTTGCGCGATGTTTAATCGAACAGCTCTTCCAGAAATGATTTAGGCCGCTTATGGCTCTTGCTGCTGTAATTTGGTTGCCCATAGTTCTGCTGCGGGTAGGACGGCGGGGCATAGGAGGGCGCTGCGGGGGCGGCGTGATGTTGCGGTGGGTGTTGCGGCGCCATTTCCTTGGTGCTGCGCTCGATGATTTTGTCGAGTTCGCCGCGGTCCAGCCAGATTCCTCGGCATTGCGGGCAATAATCGATTTCGATGCCTTGCCTCTCACTCATGGTGAGGGCAACGTCGCAAACCGGGCACGACATGGATTTGTGGGGATGGGGCATGATCAGTTCTCCGTTCTCAGGTCCAAAATGTGTCGCAGGAGAACGGTGGGAATCGGCTCAGCCGGTCGCACTGCGACGTAACTGATGCGGTCCGACATCGCATGACGCATGAATGTGCGGCACACCAGAGGGGCCCGGTCCGATCAAGCCTCAGTTATATATGAAACAGCGGATTTCAAGCTATTGGCGGCAGGCGATCATGTTATTGGAGAGGTTTTTTTGTTTTGGCTTTGCTGAAGGCCATTGCGAGTTTTTCGAGGGTGACGCCTTCGTCACGCGGCACTGCGGGGCGCTTTGCGGGCACAGGGCTCTTGCCAGCGGCGGCTGCGCGCAGGGCGGATTCGAGATCAATCCGGGTTGGTTTTTTCAAGGCGATCAGCCTTTCGGTTTGGCCGCTTTCTGCGACGGCATGCGATTCATCAAGCCGCGCGACCCCCTATAGATCCGGCGCGCTCGAGCGTTTGAAAATAACACGGGATTTAAAAAACACAAAAGCCCCGAAGGGCTTGTGATTTTTGGATTAAATATTTGAGGGAATTGGAGCGGGCGAAGGGATTTGAACCCTCGACCCCAACCTTGGCAAGGTTGTGCTCTACCCCTGAGCTACACCCGCATCCGTTTCCGTCAAACGACGATGACGTCGTCCGTGCGGGTTATATGCCTCAAGTCGGGGCGGGATGCAACACTCTTTGAGCCTGTGCTTCAGCGTTTTGTCACGGGCGGGCCATGATTTGGTGAGCGTCGGCTTGCGACACGCGCGCGGCAAGGCTAGAAGCGTATGCAGAAACGGGCGCTTCACGTGCCCGACCTGCGTTTGTCCCTCCTGCGGAACACATTTCAAGAGATTTTCCGATGCGCGTGACCCCTACCGAGCTTTTTGATTATCTGGCAACGCTTGCCATCAAGACCGATACGCTCGAGCATCCACCGATGTTCACGGTAGAGGATTCCAAGCGGTTGCGCGGGGAAATACCCGGCGCCCACATCAAGAACCTGTTCATCAAGGACAAGAAGGGCTCGTTGTTTCTGATTTCCGCAATCGAGAATACGCAGATTAATCTGAAAACGATCCATGAGGTGATTGGCGGGCAGGGGCGGGTGACGTTTTGCTCGGCGGAGGTATTGGGCGAGGTTCTGGGCGTCGAGCCGGGATCGGTAACGCCGCTGGCGGTGATCAATGATCGTGAGAAGCGCGTGAAGGTGGTGCTGGACGAGCGGCTAATGGCGCATGAGCGGATCAATGCGCACCCGCTCGTGAATACGATGACAACGGGGATCCAGCGTACCGATCTGATCCGGTTTCTGGCCGAGACAGGGCATGAACCGTTGATAGCGCAGGTAGGCGCTGTGCCCGAGGATGCGGTTTAAGGTTTTGGCGGTGGAGTCTTTTCCCGAGAGGGATTGTCGGAACCGTCATGCAACCTTATCTGTTAGGGTATAGATAGAGTGTTCGCGTAAACAGTGCCGGGTTGAACCGGCAAGGAGAGGATCAAGATGTCGCTGAATGGTTCGGGCGGGGCCGAGGCCTCCGGTTCACGAGATACGACGGCCGCAACGTTCAGGCAGGATGTGATTGCCGAGTCTATGACGCGGCCTGTTCTGGTTGATTTCTGGGCGCCATGGTGCGGCCCTTGCAAGCAATTGACGCCGATTATCGAGAAAGCTGTTGCGGCAGCTGGCGGGAAGGTCGCGCTTGTCAAAATGAATATTGACGACCATCCGCAGATTGCCGGGCAATTGGGGATCCAGTCGATTCCGGCGGTGATTGCATTCCAGAAAGGACAGCCGGTCGACGGATTTGTCGGTGCGCTACCGGAGAGCCAGATTACGGGGTTTATCGAGCGTCTTGTCGGCCCGATTGAGGAGAGCGGCATTGATGCCATGATCGTTGATGCGGCGGCGTTGCTTGAGGAGGGCGACTTGGCAGGGGCGGCGGATGTTTACTCAGCTGTTCTTGTGCAGGACCCTGGCAATCTCGCTGCACTTGCCGGCATGGCGAAGATCAATCTCGAGCAGGGGAATTTCGAGGCTACGAAAGAGTTTCTCGGGGCTGTGCCGGAAGGCAAGGATTCCGACCCGGTTATTCTGGCGGTGAAAAATGCGCTCGATATAGCGGAGCAGGCGGCTTCTCTGGGTGATCTTGGTGCGTTGCAGGCGCTTGTTGCGGCCAATCCGGCTGATTATCAGGCGCGGTTCGATCTGGCGCTTGGGCTTGCCGCGGCAGGCGAGCGGGAGGCGGCAACGGACCATCTGATTGATATCATCAAGCGGGATCGGACGTGGCAAGATGATGGCGCGCGCAAGCAATTGGTGATGTTTTTCGACGTCTGGGGCGCGATGGACGAGAATACGAAGGCGGGTCGCAGGAAACTATCGGCTGTGTTGTTCCGTTAGTTCCACAACCAATTTGCAACCGAAAGTGGAGTTTCTGACATGAACGTCACCTATCGGGGACCTTCTGATCTACCTGAGGCGATACCGGTGTTTCCGTTACCCGGGGCATTGCTGTTGCCGCGTTGCCAAATGCCGTTGAATATTTTCGAGCCGCGCTATCTGGCGATGATCGATGATGCGCTCAGAAGTTCCCGTGTCATCGGCATGGTTCAACCGATTTTCGATGATGGCGTCCGGCAGAACGGCACTGATTTATGTCGGGTTGGTTGCCTCGGACGGATTACGCAATTCGCTGAGACGGGGGATAACAGGTATCTCGTGTCATTGACCGGTGTTTCGCGGTTCAAGATAGTCGAAGAAATGGATGTGCTGACACCTTACCGGCAATGTCGGGTGACATTTGAACCGTTTATGACCGATTTCGAGGCGCGGGCGGGGGAGGATGCTGTGGACAGGGCGGCTGTGATCCGGACGCTGAAGGATTTTGTCGAGGTCAATGACCTGTCGATTGACTGGAAAGGGATCAATGCCGCACCTAACGAGGCATTGATCAATGCGCTCTCGATGATGGCGCCTTTCGGGCCGCGCGAGAAGCAGGCTTTGCTTGAGGCGGAAGATTTGAAGACCCGGGCTGACCTGTTGGTGGCGATCACCGAGATCGAGTTGGCGAGGCGGGATGACGGCTCTGATGCACCGTTACAATAGGACGATCCAATGATTGACGAGGCCGAGATATCTTCGGGAAATGGTCACCGGATTGACCGTAAACTGCTGGATATTCTGGTTTGCCCGCTGACCAAGGGTGTCCTTGAGTATGATCCAGAAAAGCAGGAATTGATAAGCCGACAGGCGCGGCTGGCTTTTCCGATCCGCGATGGAATTCCGATTATGCTCCCTGACGAGGCGCGAGTTCTGGAGCCGGTTTAGTCCCGGAGGCGAGCTCAGTGGGAGAGGGTTGTTTCGTCCAGAGCGGCGCGGCCTTCGGAGAGCAGGCGGTTCGAGGATTGCTCTATTTCGTCCTGCATTCGCGCGAAAAAGACCGCACGATCAAGCCCTGGAGGGATCGGGGGCAGGATTTCAACTATGACCTTGCCTGTTCGGAGTTTCAGGGAGCGTCGCGGCCAATACAGGCCAGCATTCAATCCGATTGGCAGGCACGGAACATCGAGCCCCGAATAGACTTGGGCAATGCCATGGCGGTATTCCGGCGGAGCGCCTGGCGGGCGGCGCGTGCCCTCGGGGAAAAAGAGGATTTGGCGTCCACGACCGACACGGATCTCCTTGTGGGCAGCACGTATGATTTTGACGAGGGCCCGTGATCCCGCCTTCCGGTCAATCGGAACATTCCGCAGTTTGAACAAGTACCAACCGAAAAACGGGATGAAGGTGAGTTCGCGTTTGAGAATAAAGCAAGGATCGCTGAATATACTCAGGAGCGCGAATGTTTCCCAAACGGACTGGTGTTTAGATGCAACCAGTAGCGGCCCCGCGGGGATATTCTCGCGGCCGCGGATTTCAACGTCCAAACCGCCCACGACGCGACACAGCCAAAGGAAATAGAGGCTCCAGTAACGCGCGAAAAAGATCATGCAGATGCGTGGCAGGATAAGGACGGGAAGACCTGCTATCACCCAAACCAACAGGCTAACGTAGAAGGTGATCATGAAAAGGGGCGAACGTAAAGACATTATCATCTCATGAGGGATACGGAACCATATCCTATCGCATGACTCATCGGGGGATGACTGGCAAGTGCCAGTGGGGAGAAAGGGGTTCAGTCCAATCCACGAATGGTTCGATTTGCGGTTACACGAGATACGAATGCTGCGACCAAGGCCATTAGCAGCGCGATTGCCATAACGGCAATAATCGCATTCAAGTTGAGTGAGAACGTACCAAAAAGTGCGATCATCTCGGCCCCATTTGGCGAGGATGCCCAGTGCCTTGCCGCGATGTGCAGCGCGAGAAAGAGTGTGATTGCGGCAATGCCCCCGATGATGCCGCCTTTAATGCCTATCCACAGGAAATGAATTTGAAACTGGCGGGCAATGTAGCTTTCGCTGGCACCCACAAAATGCAAAACCTCGATAATTTCGCGATTACTGATCATCGCGCCGCGAGTTGCAAAGGCGATAGCAAAACCCGCTGCCGCAATGACAAGCCCGAGCGTGGCCAATGTCGCCAAGACCAGCGTGCGGCCAACAACGGACAGACGCTGGGTCCATGCGCGGTGATCATCGAGGCTTGCCCCTTTTACATTCTCGCTCAGAGCCACACGCAATGCCTCTAGATCCGGCGGTGATTTTTTGTCAATTTGTGCCGTGATCATCCGCGGAACTGGTAGTTGATCAAAATCGAGGCCGTTTCCTAGCCAAGGTTCCAGAAGCTTTTCTGATTCAGTCTTCGAGTAGACATAGGTGTTCTTCAGGCCGGGTGTTTCGCTGAGAATAATAGCTGCTTTTTTCATTTCCGGATCAATCGGGGTTCCGAGTGTTGGCCTGATCTGAATGGTGATTTCGTGCGACACTGATGATTGCCAACCCTCGGATGCATTTGAAACACGCAGGGCGACGCTTGCCGTCAGACTTGCAAGAAAAGCCATAATCGCAATCACGGCCGCGAGTGAACCGCCCGATGCGGAAGCATGAGGGATCAAGGCCTGTTGCCTTTTTTTCGAGCGGAAAACACCGCGCAAATCAAAGAAGCGCTTTAGTACGCCGATCAGGAAGCGATCAAGGAGACCTCTATTCATCGATATGCAACCTGTTGCCACCAAGAACCATGCGTCGAACACCGTCGAATTGATCCATCAGTGCGAGATCGTGAGTTGCAATGACAATCGCCGTGCCCGAGCGATTTAGCTCGGCAAAGAGGCGTAGCAAGCGCCGCGCAAGGACACCATCGAGGTTTCCGGTAGGCTCATCTGCCAATAGAATATCAGGTTGAACGACGAGCGCCCGGGCAATTGCCGCCCGTTGTTTCTCTCCTCCCGACATTGTTGACGGGAAAGATAGAATTCGGTCGCCAAGGCCTATCCATTGAAGCAGCTCAACGACTTCCTTCTTGTAGCCTGACTCCGATCGCCCCTGAACGCGAAGGGGCAATGCAACGTTCTCATAGGTGGTAAGGTGATCAAGTAAACGAAAGTCCTGGAATACCACTCCCATACGTCGACGAAACTTTGTGAGAGTCGGCGCGCTCAACTGGGTGACATCCTGACCAAATAGGGAGATGAGCCCGCGCGTAGGCTTGAGTGACAGAAGGATCAAACGCAACAGTGTTGTTTTGCCCGTTCCAGAAGGTCCTGTAACGAACTGGAACGAGCTTGGTGCGATTGAGAAGGAGATATCCTTGAGAATTTCCGGTCCCATGCCGTAACGCAGACCGACATTCTCGAAGCGGACAAGATCTTCCCGTCGTTTGGATCCAGGCGCTTGCACCGTGCTTTCAGCCTTTGCTAAGAGTTGAAAGTAAACTATGACGTTAGGTTACTTATTTCATTTTCCACATCGTATCTGATTCGCCATGCTGGTTATCTGTCCAAAATGCTCTTGCTCCTATCTTGTCCGCGCCGATCAGATCGGTACACTTGGGCGAGCCGTTCGTTGTGGCGCATGCAAGACGCAATGGGTGGCAATGCCCGACTCATTCGATCTCGGTGAGGAACTTGATCTCGACACGGCGCTTCGTATGAGCGAACCTGAACTGACCGCAGAAGAGCTTGCATCAGCTAACGTCGCCAATTCTGCTTTGCTGCGCAAATCACAATCTCGATCCGGCGCACTTTCAAGTTCCTTCAAGATTGTTGGTATTGTAGCGGGAATTATTGCGATTGGCATCGTTGCGATGAGTATTTCCGATGTTCGAAATCAGGTCAATCAAGCAATTTCTGATGTCACGAATGCGTTGTCTGTTGACGAAAACGCCGGGCTGCGATTTACCGATTTGAAATCTGAGTTTTTGGAAGAGCGTGGATTGTCTTTTTTAAAAATCGAAGGACAGATTTGGTCTGATCGCGGGGAGCCGCGAAAAATGCCTCCGATTGAGATCGTTGTTCTGTCCGAGACGAAGCAAGAACTCTTCAAATGGACCATTGACCCGCCAAAGGAGACGATAACGGCAGGTGTTCCGGTGCCGTTCAAGGCGGTTCTCAATTCACCGCCGGCTGAGAGCAAAGAGGTAGCCATTCGCTTCGGCAGCATGTAAGAGTTGGCCTCACGGGTTCTTCATGCGAAGTTCTCGCGACACTTTTTGTTTCTTCCGGGTTTTCTCATGCCGCTTCAGCGTCGCGTCAGTGTTCTTTTCGATGAACAATCCATTGCCAAGCGTAATACCGAGATTGCGCAGTCCATTGCAACGCGACAACCGAAGGATTTGTTGATTGTCGCGATCCTCAAGGGTAGCTTTATGTTTGCCGCGGATTTGATGCGAGCCTTGCATCATGCGGGACTGACACCACAGGTCGAGTTCATGCATCTTTCGAGTTATCGGGATGCAACTGTTTCCTCCGGTCAGGTTGCAATATTGAAGGATGTCGAGAGCTATGTGCGTGACCGCGATGTGGTCCTGATTGACGATATTCTTGAGTCGGGACGCACGATTGCATTCGCCAAGGATTTGCTGGCCGCACGCGGTGCGCGGGTCTTGACATGCTGTTTGCTAGAAAAGCCGGGCAAACGCGCTGTTTCTATCGAAGCTGATTTTGTCGGCTTCGAGTGTCCCGATGTTTTTGTAGTCGGGTACGGGATGGATGTTGCCCATTGCTTCCGCGAATTGCCGTTTGTCGGCGTCGTCGAAAAAGCCTGATCAGGCATTGAGTTGGACGATGGCGATATTGAGCGCCGTCGCAAACGCCACCCAGAGCGCATAAGGGATCAATAGCGCGCCTGCAAGACGGTCTATCTTCAGGAAGTTCATGATTGTCAGCACGATCAAGGTCTCGAGTATTGCGATTACGCCGAGGGCAAGAGCGGGATTGTGCATTCCAAAAAAAGCAACAGACCAGCCGGCATTGAATGCCATCTGTGCAACAAAGAGCATAATCGCACGTTGGCGGCCTTGCTGGGTAGGATCTCCACTTAGAATTCGCCAGAAGGCAACCGCCATCATCAGATAGAGTGCGCTCCAGACGGGCCCGAAAATCCAGTTTGGCGGGTTAAATGACGGCTTTACAAGCTCGGCATACCAGCCCGGAATATTCGGGATGGTGGCAAGGGTGCCGATTGCTCCCGCCGCTATAACGGTGACAAGTGCGACGAGTGCGTTGTAAATTTTTCGACTGCCGGAGTCGTGAGAGGTGTCGGACATGGTGCCGCTTTCTAGACTGAAAGACTTATCGAGTTCCTGACCCAATGATGGAGAAACGCGCCAAGCCATAGATTGACGTCACGATCATGCTGATACCAGCCCGCGAGGTGGTCTTGAGGCGTTCTGGCACCCGGATGGTTCATCTTGTCAATGGATGTGGTTGTCCATCGGCACATTGTTGCGTAGGTGACTTCGGGGTGAAATTGAATGCCATAGGCAGAGTTGCCAACACAAAAGGCTTGGTGGGGGAAGGCGTTTCCTGACGCGAGACATCGTGTTCCTTTAGGAAGATCGAACCCTTCATGGTGCCAGTGATAAACGTGGCCCGGCCAAGCGGCCCCGATACCGTTTGCGAGTTCGAACCCCCCTTTTGTGGGCTGAATAGGATAATAGCCGATTTCGACTTCGCCTTCGGGATGAGCGGCGACCTTGCCACCAAGTGCGCGGCACAGCATTTGTGCTCCGAGGCAAATGCCCAGATAGGGAATACTGGCGGATAATGTGCGTTCGACGCAATCTATTTCGTCAGAAACCCATGGATCGCGATCATTGGCACTCATCGGCCCACCGAACACAATCACGCCGGCATAGGAAGCAAGGTTCTGTGGCAAAGGAGTGCCGATAGCAGGGCAGCGGATATCGAGGGTGTAGCCGTTATGTTTGAGCCAATGGCCAACGCGCCCAGTTGTGGAATGAGCCTGATGTACGATGATGAGAATGGTTTCCGTCACGAAGAAATCCGAGAACGATCATATGACAAATCAGTCCATCAAGAGTGCCCCGAATGGCTAGGATTGTCGAGTACTTCCTGATCTTTGCTTTTAGGTCCGTCCGTAAGTATCCTCGATCCGCACGATATCATCTTCGCCTGTGTAGGCACCGACTTGAATTTCGATGATTTCGAGCGGGATTTTGCCCGGATTGGCGAGGCGATGGACTTCTCCGAGCGGGATATAGGTGCTCTCGTTTTCGTGCAGAATGAGGACTTTATCGCCTACGGTGACCTCGGCCGTACCGGTTACAACAACCCAATGTTCCGAGCGATGAAAATGCTTTTGCAATGAGAGGCGGCCGCCCGGATTGACCGTGATCCGCTTGACCTGAAAGCGACGGCCTATATCGATGCGCTCATAGGCACCCCATGGGCGGTACATTTTCAGGTGCTCGGTCGCCTCGGAGCGTCCTTTGGCCTTCAGTGCGTCGACCAAGGTTTTGATCTGGCCTGACTCATCGCGCTTTGTGACGAGGACGGCATCGCGGGTGGAAACCACCACAACATCTTCAAGGCCGACAAGCGTCGTGAGAACGTTCTCCGCATGGACGATGGAATTGCGCGTGTTGAGCAGTTCAACGGGGCCGGATGTTGTGTTGCCGTTTTCATCATGGGGCGAGGCGTCCCAGAGCGAACCCCATGTGCCGATATCCGACCAGTCAAACCGGGCCTTTACGACACCTGCAAGTGCTGTCCTTTGCATGACAGCATAATCAATGGAGATTTTTGTCGCGCGACCGAAGGCGACCGCATTGAGCAAACGTGCGCCGAGATCCAGTTCATGCTTCGCAACTGCGGCAGTCACTTCCGTGAAGAGTTCGGGCTCGAAGGTGGCGAGTTCTTTCAGCATGACGTCCGGACGAAACAGAAAATTTCCGCTGTTCCAGAGGCAACCGGCGGAAACAAGTTCCTCGGCTTTGGCAGAGTCGGGCTTTTCGAGAAATTTCGAGACAGAAAGAGCGGCTCCGTTAATGGCTTTTCCGGTGGCAACATACCCGTAAGCAGTCGAGGCGAAGCCGGGCACGATGCCGAAGGTCATGATGGCGCCATTGTCGGCGGCAGGGACGGCATCTCGTACGCTGGCGATAAAGCCAGCCGTGTCGTTGATCACGTGATCAGCTGCAAGAATGAGCGCGAGATCGCCGGGAGCACTCTCCTGCAGAACGACAGAAGCAGCGGCGATGGCGGGTGCTGAGTCGCGACCCACAGGCTCGAGAAGGATATCGATCGGAATGTCGATCGCCTTTGCCTGATCTTCGACAAGAAAACGGAATTTTTGATTGGTCACAACGAGGGGGCGGGAGAACAGGGTTTGATCAGCCACGCGCCGCAAGGTTGCCTGAAAAGTGGACAGCGTGCCCAGAAGCGGAATGAATTGTTTGGGAAGGGAATCGCGTGATGCAGGCCAAAGCCGGGTCCCGGAACCTCCGCAGAGTATGACGGGCGTGACTTTGGACGGTGTAACCATCAGATCAAACTCGCTCTAAATTGAACATAGCGCCAGAGGTACTGCGCCTTATTCGTCCGGTCAAATGATGCTTGACAGGCGGAGGCGGCTCCGCGCCACTTGGAGAAGGGGGCGCTCCAGACAGCGCGGAGACAGCGATTCAATGCTTGAGCTAGGCAATTGTTCCATCGCTCTAAACCGAATTTTCTTAGTTTAGAGCTCATTATCCTCGCTTGTTCTGCCGGTTGGCAATCAAATCATCGACGACGGTCGGGTCATTCAACGTTGACGTGTCACCCAAGCTGCCGAAATCATCCTCTGCGATCTTGCGCAAGATGCGGCGCATGATTTTTCCCGAGCGGGTTTTGGGCAGGCCCGGTGCAAACTGGATGAGATCGGGCGAGGCAATGGGGCCGATTTCTTTGCGGACCCATGCGACTAGCTCTTTTCGCAGCACTTCTGTCGGTTCGGTGCCGGTCATCAGGGTGACATACGCATAGATGCCTTGTCCTTTGATGTCATGCGGATAGCCGACAACGGCGGCTTCGGAGACTTTTTCGTGCGCGACCAGCGCGCTTTCGACCTCTGCCGTGCCCATGCGGTGACCTGACACGTTGATGACGTCATCAACGCGGCCGGTGATCCAGTAATAGCCGTCTTCGTCGCGGCGGCAGCCATCGCCGGTGAAGTATTTGTTCGGGTAGGTCGCGAAATAGGTTTCCATGAACCGTTTGTGATCACCATAGACGGTGCGCATCTGCCCGGGCCATGAATCGGTGATGACCAGATTGCCGGAGCATGCACCCTCCAGCACCTTGCCGTCGGCGTCGACGATTTCGGGTTTCACGCCGAAGAAGGGGCGGGTGGCGGAACCGGGCTTCAAATCAGTGGCTCCGGGGAGCGGCGCGATCAGAATGCCGCCGGTTTCCGTCTGCCACCATGTATCGACAATGGGGCAGCGATCATCGCCAACGACGCGGTGATACCATTCCCATGCTTCTGGATTGATCGGCTCGCCGACCGAGCCGAGCAGACGCAGCGACGCGCGGGAGGTCTTTTTGACAGGCTCTTCGCCCGCACCCATGAGCGAGCGGATCGCTGTCGGGGCGGTGTAGAAAATATTGACCTTGTGCTTGTCGATAACTTCCCAGAAGCGGGAGAGCGAGGGATAATTCGGGACGCCCTCGAACATCAGGGTCGTCGCGCCGTTGGCGAGCGGGCCATAGACGATATAGCTGTGGCCGGTGACCCAGCCGACATCGGCGGTGCACCAGTAAATATCGCCTTCGTGATAGTCGAAGACATATTCATGCGTCATTGAGGCGTGAACGAGATAGCCGGCGGTTGTGTGGACGACGCCTTTTGGTGCGCCGGTTGACCCTGAGGTATAAAGGATGAAGAGAGGAGCCTCGGCTTCCATCTCCTCGGGCTTGCACTGGGTTTCAGCCTTGGCGGCCTCGACGTCGTAATAATAGTCGCGCCCATCCTGCATATGGACATCGCCACCTGTGCGACGAATGACGAGTTGAGTCGTAACAAGGCCCGGGACGCGCTTGAGGGCTTCATCCGCATTGGCCTTAAGCGGAACCTTCTTGCCGCCGCGCAGACCTTCATCGGCGGTGATCAGGACTTTGGATTTGCACCCGTCGATCCGCCCGGCAAGTGAGTCGGGCGAGAATCCGCCGAAAACGATCGAGTGCACGGCGCCGATGCGCGTGCAGGCCAGCATGGCGAAAGCGGCTTCGGGAACCATGGGCATATAAATTGTAACGGTATCGCCCTTTTTGACGCCGTGACTTTTGAGGACATTGGCGAAGCGGCAGACTTCGTCGTGCAGTTCCTGATAGGTGATGTGGCGGCTGTCTTTCGGGTCGTCGCCTTCCCAGATGATCGCGGTTTGGTTGGCCCGCTTCGGGAGATGACGATCAATGCAATTCATCGAAATATTGGTAGTGCCGTCGCCATACCATTCGATATGGATATTGCCGGGGGCGTAAGAGGTGTTCTTGACCTGCGTGTAGGGTTTGATCCAGTCGATGCGCTTGCCTTCCTCGCCCCAGAATTTCACCGGATCCTTGATCGATGCGGCATACATTTCAAGGTAGCGGGCATTGTCGATGTGGGCGCGCTTCGACCATTCGGGTGTTACCGGATACACTTTCTCGGACATGTCTCTCTCCCTACCGTGAATGCGCGGCTATTGGCCGACATTCATCCTCCTGTTGACGCGAGCGGTTCTCACCGCCTTTTCCAGACCATTATGACGAGGGAGACGCGCGCCTGCAAGGGAAGGAAGGCTCACACTTTGGTCGGGTGGCAGATTACACCCCACCCAACTCGCAAACAATTTTCCATTCTTCCGCTGTGACCGGTTGAACCGAGAGGCGCATGCTGGTCACGAGCGACATTTTGGCGAGGCGGGGCTCGGCTTTCACGTGGGCGAGGGTGACTGGGCGGGGCATGGCTTTGACGGCTTTGAGGTCGACGACGACCCAGGGTTCACCAGGTTCTGCCGTGGGGTCGGGATAGGCTTCGCGGATTACCTCGACAATGCCGACAATCTCCTTGCCTTCATTGGAATGATAGAAGAAGCCCTGATCGCCCTTTTTCATCGCGATCATGTTGAGCTTGGCGGAATGGTTGCGCACACCGTTCCAGAACGTGCCCTTCGCGCCCGCTTCGACCTGATGGTCCCATGACCATTTGAAGGGTTCGGATTTATAGAGCCAATATGCCATGGGAGCCTCTTCCGGAATTCAGGTTTCGTATTCGGTTTTTAACGGACGCATCAACAGAAGATCAATCGATTCTTGAATGCTGATCCGGCCTGCGAGGATATCTGCTACGGCCTCTGCAATCGGCATATCGACGCTGCGGGCGCGGGCCATATCGACGAGAATGCGGGCCGTATGAACGCCTTCAGCGAGTTTGCCGCCTCCTGCCTCCGATAATGAGAGGCCGCGCCCGAGATCGTCGCCGAAAGCGAAGTTGCGGGATTTGCGCGACGCACAGGTGAGCACGAGATCGCCGAGACCGGACAGGCCCATCAGCGTTTCAGGTTTTGCGCCGTAGGAGCGCGCCAAGCGCGAGAGTTCTGCAAAGCCGCGGGCGGTGATAGCCGCGCGGGCACTATCTCCCAGCCCACGACCTTCGACGATCCCTGCGGCGATGGCGAGAACATTTTTGGCCGCGCCGCCAATTTCAACGCCGCGAATATCGGTTGAATGGTAGATCCGGAATGCGGGCGAGGAGAGTGCGCGGGTGAGTGCTTCTGCAACCGGCTCAAGCGGTGCCGCGAGAACGATTGCCGTTGGCAGGCCCTTGGCAACGTCGACAGCGAAGCTCGGACCGGACAGGATGCCGGGCATGGCGCCGCGTATGGTATCGGTGACGATCTCGCTCATGAACTCGCCCGACCGCTGATCAATCCCCTTGGCACAAATGATGATCGGGATGCCTTGCTTGACGACAAGAGACAAGGCTTCGGTGACGCCGCGCAGGCTTTGTGCCGGGACGGCGAGCAGGATCGCGCGGGCTGAGTCTGCAGCGTCCTTCAGCGATGCGGTTATCCGGATCGTTTCGGGAAGGGGAATACCCGGAAGGCGCGGGGCATTTTCGCGGGTGCGCTGCATGGTTTCGGCGTGGTCGGTGTCGCGTGTCCAGAGCACGACTTTTCGCCCGGCGCGTGCAGCGGCAAGGGCAAGGGCGGTTCCCCATGCGCCTCCCCCAAGAACTGAAATCGTTTCAAACATCCACAATTGCCTCTGGCTGGACAGGTGCAGGTTTCATGTCGAGCGGCCATCGCGCGCGGGGCGGCGTGGCCATGTCGTCGGTCAGGCCGAGGCGCAACCGCTCGATACCGGCCCAGGCGATCATGGCACCATTATCGGTGCAGAGGGCGAGAGGTGGTGCGATCAAAGCGAGGCCGTTATCATTGGCGAGACGCTTCAGGGCTTTGCGCATGGCGATATTGGCGGCGACGCCGCCGGCAATCACCAATGCTGTCGGGTTGCCAATCGAGGCTTTGGCAAGACGGAGTGCCATTTTCGTGCGATCGACAACGACATCGACAATGGCTGCCTGAAAGGAGGCGCAGATATCGTTGACGTCAGTGGTAGTGAGCGGAGCAACGCGTTCGGCTTCGAGACGAACGGCAGTTTTAAGGCCGGAGAGTGAAAAATCCGGCTCTTTGCGGCCGAGCATCGGGCGCGGCAGGGTGAAACGATCGGGATTGCCGAGCAGCGCATGGCGCTCGACTTCGGGGCCGCCGGGATAGGGCAGGCCAAGCATTTTGGCGGTTTTGTCGAAGGCTTCGCCGAGCGCATCGTCGATTGTGGTGCCGAGCCGGACATAATCGCCGACACCGCGTACCATGAGCAATTGGCTGTGGCCGCCCGAGGCGAGCAACAGGAGATAAGGAAAGTCGAGGCGGTCGGTGAGGCGCGGGGACAAAGCGTGCGCTTCGAGGTGATTGACGGCGATTAAGGGCTTGCCCGAGACGAGCGCGAGCGCTTTGGCCGTTGTCAGGCCGACCATGACCCCGCCGATAAGGCCCGGGCCAGCGGCGGCGGCGATGCCGTCGAGATCGCGGAGTTTCATGCCGGCGGCATCGAGTGCGCGTTTGACGAGGATATCGGCGACATCCACATGGGCGCGGGCGGCAATTTCAGGGACAACGCCGCCATAGGCCTGATGCTGGGCGATCTGGCTCAGAATCTCGTTGGACAGAATATGACCGTGCCCGTCATGACCACGCTCCACGACCGAGGCGGCGGTTTCATCGCAGGTGGTTTCAATACCGAGAATGCGCATGCTGCCCCTTGCTTCAGGCGTTGATCTATCGCGATGCTTGCCGACACCGTATAGTTGCGTGGTGAATCGCGGCGATGCTCCGACATCGCACAGATGAGTGAAACAGGGCAAGAATCAATCGTGCAGACAGACAGAATCATCCGGATCGGAACGCGGGGCAGCCCGCTCGCATTGTGGCAGGCGGATGCTGTGAGGGACCGGTTGATCTCGATGCTCGGTCTCTCGCCTGATCGGGTGGAGCGGGTGATCATCAAGACGTCCGGCGATATGATTCAGGATCGGGCTTTATCGCAGGCGGGTGGCAAGGGGCTGTTCACGAAAGAGATTGACGAGGCAATGCTTGCCGGGGCGATTGATCTGGCGGTG
>CAMCXA010000021.1 GCA_945883115.1 Alsobacter soli | reverse complement strand
AATGGCTGAGGCATTCGGTGGATCAGCGATTGGTATAGGCGCGGTACCAATCGATGAAGCGGCCGACGCCAACCGCAAGCGGCGTCGCTGGGCGGAAATTGACGGCTTCGGTGAGGGCATCGACATCCGCATAGGTTTCCGGCACGTCGCCCGTCTCGATCGGGGCGAGGATTTTCTTGGCCTTCATGCCGAGCGCGTTTTCCATCGTCTCGACGAGATGCATCAGCTCGACGGGGCTGTTATTGCCGATATTGTAGAGGCGATGCGGTGCCATGCTGCTCGCAGGGTCGGGATGGGCGCCGTTCCAATCGGGATCGGGCTGGGCGATGGTCGGCACGAGGCGTTCGATCGATTCCACGATATCGTCGACATAGGTGAAATCGCGGCGCATCTTGCCGTGGTTGAACAGCGTGATCGGCTCGCCCTTCAAGATCGCATCGGCAAAGAGCCACATCGCCATATCGGGGCGGCCCCAGGGGCCGTAGACGGTGAAAAACCGCAAGCCGGTGGATGGCAGGCCGAACATGTGGGCGTAGGAATGCGCCATCAACTCATTGGCCTTCTTGGTGGCAGCATAAAGCGAGAGCGGGTGATCGACGTTCTGGTGGACCGAGAACGGCATGGAGGTGTTCGCGCCGTAAACGGAAGAGGATGAGGCATAAACGAGATGTTTGATGTCGTTCTTCCGGCTGGCTTCGAGAATGTTCAGAAAGCCCGTCAGGTTCGAGGCGCCGTATGCGCCGGGATTGATCAGCGAATAGCGCACACCCGCTTGGGCTGCGAGATTGACGACATGGGTGAATTTGCCCTGCTCGAACAGCGTATTCACCGCCGTGGCATCAGCCAGATCGCCCTCGACAAAGCGGAAGTTTTTCTCGCTCCCGAGCACGGCGAGGCGCGCGTGCTTCAGCGCCGGATCGTAATAGGCATTGAGATTGTCAAAGCCGGTGACGTGGTGGCCAGCGGCAAGCAGGCGGCGGGCGACGTGAAAACCGATGAAGCCAGCGGCCCCGGTGACGAGAATCTGTGAATTTGACATGCCATCCCTATAGCGCGACAGGGCGATTTTGCCAAAGCGAAAGTGACGGCGTTTAAAATGAAACTCCCGCGCGGAAGCGACGCGGGAGTTTCAGGGGAGGTTCGGAGGGGTTAGCTTGCGGCAAGCGCCTGATCGAGATCCGCAATGATATCAGCTGCGTCTTCAATGCCGACCGAGAGGCGGACAACATCTGGACCGGCACCGGCGACAGTCTTGTCCGCATCGCTGAGCTGGCGATGCGTTGTGGACGCAGGATGGATCACGAGCGAACGCGTATCGCCGACATTGGCGAGATGGGAGAAGAGTTTCAGGTTCGAGACGAGCTTGATGCCTGCATCATACCCGCCCTTGAGGCCGAAGGTGAACACGGCACCCGCGCCCTTCGGCGTGTAGCGCTTGGCGAGCGCATGGTATTTATCGCCCTCGAGGCCCGGATAGCTGACCCAGGCAATGGCCGGATGGGTTGCCAAGTGCTTTGCAACGGCGAGCGCGTTGTCGCAATGGCGCTGCATGCGGAGCGGCAAGGTCTCGATGCCGGTGAGAAGCAGGAATGCATTGAAGGGTGAAAGCGCCGGGCCGAGATCGCGCAGGCCGAGAACGCGGCAGGCAATGGCGAAGGCGAAATTGCCGAAGGTCTCGCCGATGACCATGCCGTTATATTCCGGGCGTGGCTGGGAGAGCATCGGATATTTGCCGCTCTTCATATAATCGAAATTGCCGCCATCGACGATGACGCCGCCAATCGAATTGCCGTGGCCACCGAGAAATTTGGTGACGGAATGGACAACAATGTTCGCGCCATGCTCGAACGGCTTGATCAGATAGGGAGTTGCGAGCGTGTTATCGACGATCAACGGCACGCCGGCCTTTTTGGCGATTGCGGCGATGGCTGCGATATCGGTGACAACGCCGCCGGGATTGGCGATGGATTCGATGAAGATCGCCTTGGTCTTCGGGGAAATCGCGGCCTCGAAGGTGGAGAGATCATCGGGATCAGCCCATTTCACGCGCCAGTCGAAATTCTTGTAGGAATGATTGAACTGATTGATCGAGCCGCCATAGAGCTTTTTCGAGGCGATGAACTCGTCGCCCGGTTGCAGCAAGGTGTGGAAGATCAGAAATTCCGCCGCATGGCCGGAGGCGACGGCAAGCGCCGCTGTGCCGCCTTCAAGCGCCGCGACGCGGCCTTCGAGAACCGCATTGGTCGGGTTGGTGATGCGGGTGTAGATATTGCCGAACGCCTGCAATCCGAACAGGGAGGCGGCATGATCGACATCGTCGAACACGAATGAAGAGGTTTGATAAATCGGCGTGACGCGCGCGCCGGTTGCAGGATCAGGCGAGGCCCCTGCATGAACGGAAAGGGTGGCAAAGCCGGGTTGGGCTGGAGTTGTCATCGGAAACCTCTTTCTGAAGCAGGTACGGATATAGCGGAACTATTGTTCTTTTTATAGAACGTTTGAAATGTCGTCAATAGGGCGGACGGGTTGAGTTATTGCTCAAATTAAGTTATATGAAAATATAATAATTTATTCGAGGTGGATCATGTCAATTTCCGCTAGGCTAAGAAAAGTGGGTGGGTCGGTGATGGTGGCTGTTCCGCCGTCATTTCTGGAAGCGTTGGCGCTGAAAGCCGATCATCAGGTCGATTTGAGCATTGTGGATGGGTCACTTGTCGTTGCTCCTGTTTTAAGGCCTGTTTACACGCTGAACGATTTGATCGCTGCATGTGAGCCTGATGCTGATCGTTCTGAGGAAGATTTGATCTGGGCCCGTCAATCTCCAATTGGTCAGGAGCTTATTTGATGGAGCGTGGCGAGGTGTGGCTCGTTTCGCTCGAACCCGTCAAGGGGCGTGAACAAATGGGCACGCGCCCTGTGATGATTGTTACGCCGAAGGCTTTCAATGATTTGACGCAGACTCCGGTTGTTCTGCCGATCACTACGGGGGGCGATTTTGCCCGAACAAAGGGATTTGCTGTTTCGCTGATCGGTTCGGGGACAGAAATAACAGGGGTTGTCCGGTGCGATCAGCCGCGTTCACTCGATATAAGGTCGCGAGGAGGCAAGCGGATCGAGAGACTGCCTGACTTCATTGTTGACGAAGTCTTGGCGAAAGTTTCGGCGTTGTTCGCGTAGGCTAAATCGTCCGCTTCTGCCAGCTCTTCACACCCAATAGCGGCTTTTTTGACGAAATCATGCCGGTATTGACGCCGTTCCACGCGATTTCACCCGAGAACCGGCCATATTCGATCTTCGGGCAGCGGTTCATGATGACGGTTAGGCCCTTGGCTTCGGCGCGCGCGGCAGCTTCGTCGTTCCGGACACTCAATTGCATCCAGAGAACTTTGGGGAGCGGGTCGAGCGCGAGTGCTTCATCCGTGATCGGGCCGGCGGCTTCCGAATTGCGGAAAATCTCGACCATATCAATCGGGTGCGGAATATCGGCAAGCGAGGCATAGACTGTTGCACCGAAATAGGTTTGACCCGCCAGTCCCGGATTGACCGGGTAGAGCGTGTAGCCGCGTTCGATCAGATATTTTGTCACGAAATAGCTGGGGCGGGCGGAATTATTGGAAAAGCCGACGAGCGCGATGGATTTCACGCTTCGAAGCAGGCCCTGAATAAGGGGGTCGGGATAGGTGTCGTGGCGGGAAGGATCAAAACTCATCATTTTGTCCAATTCGGGGTGCGCTTTTCCATGAAGGCACCAATACCTTCTTCGGCGTCGCGCGCCAGCATATTTTCCACCATGACATTGGACGCATACCGGTATGCGTCCTCCAATTTCATCTCGGCCTGCTCGTAGAAGGCGCGTTTGCCGATGGCGATTGTTGTTGGGGATTTTGTGGCGATCAAATTTGCAAGATTCATCGCTTCAGTGAGCGCTGATCCTTTGCTAACAACCCGATTGACGAGACCCATGCGCGCGGCCTCGCTGGCCTTAATCCGGTCACCGGTCAGCAACATTTCCATGGCATGTTTACGCCCGAGATTGCGGGAGAGCGCGACCATGGGCGTTGAGCAGAACAGGCCGATATGAACGCCCGGCGTGCAGAATTCCGCGCTTTCGCCCGCGACAGCGAGATCGCAGCTCGCGACAAGCTGGCAGCCTGCGGCGGTCGCGACACCCTCGATTGCAGCGATAACGGGCTGGGGCAGGTGCACAATCTTTTGCATCATTGCGCTGCAACGCCCGAGAATATCGACAAAATAGGCGCGGCCCCGGTCCGGATCGGTGCGGCGGGCGGACATTTCCTTCAGATCATGGCCTGCGCAGAAGACGGGGCCTGTCGAGGCAAGGATGACAGCGCGGATGGAGCGATCTTGCGCAATCCGGTCAAGCACTTCGGTCAGCGCATGAAGGGTTGCTTCCGAGAGCGGGTTGCGGGCGTCGGGGCGGTTCAACGTCAAAACAGCGGAACCGTCGTGTTCGGCGATGGTGAGCGGGGCGGGCAGGGGTGCGTTCATTGTGTCAAATTCAACTCGTTGAGACGATGCGTCAAGTGTCGCGGGTTTTGGTACAGTGTTATTGAACGCGAAAGGATACGATATCGCTTCACGCCGGACGGATCTCCAGATGCAGGCCGAGCGCCTTAATTACGCCGAGAAAAGTCGAGATTTTGGGGTCACCATCCATCGATAGCGCTTTATAGAGCGCTTCGCGCGTTACGCCCGCCTCTTTTGCAATCTGGCCCATGCCCTTCGCGCGTGCGATAACGCCGAGTGCGTGTGTGATCAGTGCAGGATTGCCATCTTCGAAAGCGGCTTCAAGATATGCCGAAATGGCTTCCGGCGAGTTTAGAAGCTCTGACGAGTCCCAAGGACTCGTTTGAAACTCTTTGACACTCTCGTTCATCATTGTACTCCCTCGTTCACCCGCTTAGCGTTTTCGATGTCAGACTTTTGCGTGGTCTTGTCACCTCCACACAATAAAATGACGATTTCGGGTCCCCGTTGCGAAAAATAAACGCGATAGCCTGGTCCATAGTCGATTCTCATCTCGCTGATGCCCGAGCCAACCGGACGGACATCGCCGGGGTTTCCAAGGGCTAGTCTGTCAATCCGAATTTGAATGCGCGCAATGGCTTTTTGATCACGAAGCCCCGTGAGCCACTTCATAAAAAGATTTGTTTTACGAATGAGGACCGTGTTTTATTCTCATATCTTGATCGGAAATGTCAACTACAATTCACAGCCTGACTGCCATTGGACGATAACGCGCTGCTGGTTTCGTCGGTCAAAAACATGTGTGCAAGGTTGGCGCAAATGACGGCTTTGAAGGATCGAAGTTTTATTCTTGATCAATCTTGGGAGGCCAATGTCCCCGGACGATCATACTGAAGGGTATCAAAGAGAATACTTCGATCACGATAAATATCGAGGTATTATAATACCTTTTATGGTATCTATATGTAATTGCAGCATATTTTACGTATTTGAATTTTTAAATGACGTTGACGTGGTGTCGCGCTTGCTGTAAATCACCCTCATCACGCACGGGTCCTTCGGGGCTTTTGCATTAACCGGCGGCCGGGTTTTCGAACTATCCGCCCAAGTGTTGGAATAAATCCATGAAAACGTTTTCGGCAAAGCCCGCCGAGATTCAGAAAAAATGGGTGGTCATTGATGCGAAAGGCCTCGTTGTGGGTCGTCTTGCGTCAATCGTTGCCCTGCGTCTGAGGGGCAAGCACCTTCCGATCTTCACGCCGCATGTTGATTGCGGTGACAATGTCATCATCATCAACGCCGAGAAGGTTGTTCTGACCGGGCGCAAGCGCCAGCAGAAGATCTATTATCATCACACCGGTTTCCCGGGTGGTATCAAGGAACGGTCCGCCAAGTTCATTCTTGAAGGCCGTTTCCCTGAGCGTGTTGTCGAGAAGGCTGTTCAGCGCATGTTGCCGCGCGGCCCGTTAGGTCGCCAGCAATTTGGTAATTTGCGCGTTTATGGTGGTGCAACGCATCCGCATGAGGCGCAGGCACCGACTGTGCTCGATATTGCCGCCATGAACCGTAAAAACGTGAGGAGCGCCTGATCATGGCCGAAACACTCCAATCTCTCGCTGACCTCAAGGGCGGCTCTCCTGCTGCGGCTGAAGCGCCCGTGCATGTGCAGAAGCTCGACAAATTCGGCCGCGCCTATGCAACCGGCAAGCGGAAAGACGCGGTCGCCCGTGTCTGGATCAAGCCGGGTTCCGGCAAGATTTCCGTGAACACACGGACGATCGAGGTTTATTTCGCGCGTCCCGTTCTGCGCATGATCCTTCAGCAACCGCTCGTTCTCGCAAGCCGCGCCGGGCAATATGACATTGTCATCACGGTGGCTGGTGGTGGTCTTTCGGGGCAGGCCGGCGCTGTGCGTCACGGCATCTCGAAGGCGCTGACCTATTACGAGCCGGATCTCCGCGGTGTGCTCAAAAAGGCCGGCTTCCTGACGCGTGACTCGCGTACGGTCGAGCGGAAGAAGTATGGTCGCAAGAAGGCACGTAGAAGCTTCCAGTTCTCCAAGCGTTAAGCGTCAGCCTCTCGCACTATTTCAAATTCAAAAGCCCGCGGTGTTCCGCGGGCTTTTTTATTGGTCGGTTCAAAATGGAAGCGAAGAGATGTTTTCGCTCAAGCGGCCTTCGTCCAGGTGGCGTACCAGTCCTTGAAGAGCTTCAGCTGCGTTTCGGCGTAGTGCTTCTGGCTTGGGGACAAGACATCCGAAGCGTTGAAATTCAGCGCGTATTCGGTCTCGCCTTCGAGCACGAGCAGATATTTGTAGAAGAGCACGAGATCGGGGCCTTCATCAAAGGTGGAGAGCATCATCAGCGCGCGTTCGAGCTCGAGCGCCTGGGCGCGGGCCTTCACGTCGCCTTTGGCGGCTTTCTCGCACAGGGAAACGAAGTGCAGCACTTCGCGCGGCAGCACATTGCCGATGCCGGTAATGGCGCCCTTGGCACCGCAATTGACGAAGCCGTGGAAGACTTGCGTATCGACACCGACCATCAGAGTGAGGGCGGGGTTGCCTGCCGTGATGAACTCGGCAGCATAGCGCAACGAGTCTGCGCCCCCAAATTCCTTGAAGCCAACAAGATTGGCGTATTGGCGTTGCAGATCGAAGAACAGATCGGCCTTGGTCTCGAAGCCGTAATAGGGGCTGTTATAGATGACCGAGGGGAGATCGACCGAGGCTTCGAGAATGCCAGCGAAATGCGCACGCTGGGCGGCAACCGAACTGCCACGCGACAAAACGCGCGGGATGATCATCAAGCCCTTGGCGCCGGTCTTTTTGGCGTGGGCGGCCAGCGCCATGGCGCGTGCCGGATTTTGCGCGCCGGTGCCGACAATGACCGGAACACCGGCCTTGACCAAGCGCTCCACACCTTCCTTGCGTTGTTCGTCGGTGAGCAGCGGCCAGTCACCCATGGAGCCGCAATAAACGACGGCGCGCATACCTGCAGCGATGAGCGATTGTCCTTTGCGCACCAATGCGTCGAAATCAGGCGTGCGGTCGGCCTTACACGGTGTCATCAGCGCCGGAATGCAGCCGCTGAAAATTGAATCGCTCATCAAAACGTCTCCGAGGTCTATCGTACAGGGTCCAGATATCCTGCGGATCAACCCACAGGGCAAGCCTCTCTATGCCTATAAATTGATTGCCTTGCAAACGACGCCCCGTTGGATGGCCAAGCGGTTCAATCAAATATTCCGTAAGGTAATTTTTTAAAATAAAGAAATTGTGGTGCCTCAACATTTTGCGGCTGCCATTTGAACGCGACTCCGGGTCTATATTTTCAATAAACGGGAGCATAAATTATGTCCGGATGCTGACCGTCTCCCTATTCAGATCGCTTTGAAATTCCTGCAGATGATTCATATTTTGTCTTTCAAGTCTGAAATCAGGCGTTAATTTACTACGCAAGTCATAAAAACGGCTCATTTCGAAATGTTTTGAACTATGCAATCCAAGAGTGCGTCATTAAAATTATATTAATAAATTTATAGCAAAAAGTGATTGCAACATAAATAAATGCATAGTATTGAGCGTGCATATTAGCGCATTACAATAATATTAACCGGGGACTAAAAATGCAAAATGACAGCCATTTCCAATCGGAAACAATTGAACTCACAGCTGATATTGTAGCCGCTTATGTATCGAATAATTCAGTTTCAGCCTCGGATTTGCCGAGCTTGATTGCAAGTGTTCATTCGGCTCTGAATAATATTTATACACCGGCAGCAGTAGAAGCATTGCCACTCACGCCAGCCGTTTCTGTCAAGAAGTCGATTACGGATGATTATCTGATCTGCCTAGAAGACGGAAAGCGTTTCAAGTCGCTGAAGCGGCATCTGAAAGCTTCCTATGGCATGTCGCCGGACGAATACCGCACCAAATGGGGTCTGCCGTCAGATTACCCGATGGTCGCACCAAATTATTCGGCCTCACGCTCGAGCCTTGCCAAATCTCTCGGCCTCGGCCAGCAACGCAAAAAGGCGCTAAAGCGCTAAAACGGCACATCCTGCCCCGCGCGTTTTCGCAGGTTCGGAGTCGACAATGTATCAACCCGGTGGATCCGTCCGCCGGGTTTTTTTGGGGTTGGGGTGATGGTAGGGTATGCGAGAGGGCAAAATTGGGTCAGCAGAGTGAGATCGGGGGGCTTGGTCATCGCGAGCTTCCGAAGCGATCCAGCTGGTGATTGGCGAAAGATGAGTGGCTTGAGAGCGGATGAATGTCTGGCGTTTGCGATAACCGACCGACATTAGCTGGATTGCGTCGCGTTCATCGTTCGAAAAGCCTCACCGGCGCTTTTCGTTCTTGCTTTGCAAGAACCATCTTCACCTCGCAATGACGGGTGAGGGCGCACCAAACAGAAAAAGCGGAGCTATTTCTCGCTCCGCTTTGAATAGTCCCTGCCTAATCAGTCAAGGTGAGGGCGTGGTTAGCTAATTCCCGACGCCTTAACTCCGCTATTCGCTACTCGCTATTCGCTCACGAACACCCCGTCGTGCTCCCGCACGTATCGCACTTCAGGCATGTGCCGTTTCGTACCAGGGTGAAGTTCGCACATTCGGGGCAGCTTTCTCCGACATAGCCTTTCATTTTGGCTTCTGCGCGCTTGTCCATCCCGCCTTGCTTGGCGGAACCGGCATGAGTGCCGGCGGCGGCGAAGGGGAGGCTGGCAATGGCGGCTTCGCCCATGGTCAGCGTTTGGGTGGTGACGCCGAGTTGCTGTTCCAGCTCGCTTTTCAACGCATTCGCCCCGATGGAGACAGGAGCCATCATGCTGCCGCCGCCCTGCATCACGGTGAGGCGTTCGGCCTTCGAGCGGACGAGACCGCGCGAGACCTGCGAGGGAATGAAGCCCGCAGGGGCCTTGCCCTCGTCCTCGCCGCGACCCAGCGCATCATGCCCGAGCGCGTCGGGCGTGACATGGGCGAGATCGGTGCGGCCGAGATAGGAGATGGCGAGTTCGCGGAAGACGTAATCAAGAACCGATGTCGCGCTCTTGATCGCATCATTGCCCTGCACGAAGCCCGCAGGCTCGAAGCGCGTGAAGGTGAAGGCATCGACATATTCTTCCAGCGGCACGCCATATTGCAGGCCGAGCGAGATCGCGATGGCGAAATTGTTCATCAGCGAGCGGAAAGCGGCGCCTTCCTTGTGCATGTCGATGAAAATCTCGCCGATGCGGCCGTCTTCATATTCGCCGGTGCGGAGATAGACCTTGTGCCCGCCGACAACCGCCTTCTGGGTGTAGCCCTTGCGGCGGTCGGGGAGTTTGTCGCGGTCGCGGATCCGCTCGATGCGCTCCACAACACGCTCGACGATCTTTTCCGCCATGGCGGCAGCACGCGCCGCATTGGGCTGTGCAACGAGTGCCTCGACAGCGTCGTCGGCTTCCTCCTCGTCATCCGCGATCAGCTGGGAATTGAGCGGCTGGGAGAGCTTCGAGCCATCGCGATAAAGCGCATTGGCCTTGAGCGCGAGTTTCCACGAGAGCATATAGGCGCTCTTGCAATCCTCGACAGTCGCCTCGTTCGGCATGTTGATGGTTTTCGAGATCGCACCCGAGATGAAGGGCTGCGCCGCCGCCATCATGCGGATATGGCTTTCAACCGAGAGATAGCGCTTACCGATGCGGCCGCACGGATTGGCGCAATCGAACACGGCATAATGCTCGAGTTTCAGGTGCGGGGCACCTTCCAGCGTCATCGCGCCACAGACATGCACATTCGCCGCTTCGATATCAGCCTTCGAGAAGCCGAGGAAGGGGAGAAGTTCGAAAGACGGATCATCGAGCTTCTCGGTAGGAACTTTCAGATTTCCGGTAAGGAAATCAACGCCCAAGTTCCATTTGT
Organism: Alsobacter soli; assembly: GCA_945883115.1. Classification (GTDB taxonomy): domain Bacteria; phylum Pseudomonadota; class Alphaproteobacteria; order Rhizobiales; family Beijerinckiaceae; genus CAIUPE01. Next base: position 26,467 of record CAMCXA010000021.1, on the reverse strand, counting down.
TAAACACAAACTTGATGTCGAAAGCGGAGCCAAGGCTTTTCTCGAGCTTCTCGATCACGTCATCGGTGAAGCCCTTGGTGCGCAGTGTCGAGTGGTTGATGCCGGGTGCCTGGGCGAGCGAGCCATGGCCCACCGCATAGGCCTCGATCTCGGCCAGTTCGTTCTCGCGGTAGCCAAGCGTGCGGAGCGCCTCCGGCACGGCCTGGTTGATGATCTTGAAATAGCCGCCACCGGCGAGCTTCTTGAATTTCACCAGCGCGAAATCGGGCTCGATCCCGGTCGTGTCGCAATCCATCACAAGGCCGATCGTGCCGGTTGGCGCAATCACGGTTGCCTGTGCGTTGCGATAGCCATGCTTCTCGCCAAGTGCCAAGGCATTGTCCCACGCGGCCCGTGCATGGGCGGAGAGGCGCTTATCCTTGACGGAGGCGTGATCGAGCGGAACGGGGTTGACCTGCAATCCCTCATAGCCCTGTGCCTCGCCATGCGCCGCGCGGCGGTGATTGCGGAACACGCGGAGCATGTGGGCCGAGTTGTCCTTGTAGCCGGCGAAAGCGCCGAGCTCGCTTGCCATTTCGGCAGAGGTCGCATAGGCAACGCCGGTCATGATCGCGGTGAGCGCACCGCAAATGCCGCGGCCCTCTTCCGAATCATACGGGATACCATCCGTCATCAAGAGGCCGCCAATATTGGCATAGCCGAGACCGAGCGTGCGGAATTTATAGGAGAGCTCGGCAATTTCCTTGGACGGAAACTGCGCCATCGTCACCGAGATTTCGAGCACGATTGTCCAGAGACGCACGGCATGCTCATACGATTCGATCTGGAACGTGCCGTCTGCGTTGCGGAACTGCAACAGGTTCAGCGAGGCGAGGTTGCAGGCCGTGTCATCAAGGAACATATATTCCGAGCACGGATTTGAGGCGCGGATCCGGCCCGAAGCAGGGCAGGTGTGCCAGTCATTCATGGTCGAGTTGAAGTGCAGGCCCGGATCAGCCGACGCCCATGCCGCATGGCCGATCTGTTCCCAGAGATCGCGGGCCTTCAGCGTCTTGTGCACCTTGCCATCCGTCCGGCGGATCAGGTTCCAGTCCTTGTCGCCTTCAACCGCACGGAGGAATTCATCCGACAGCGAAACGGAATTGTTCGAATTCTGGCCGGAAACGGTCAGATAGGCTTCCGAATCCCAATCCGTGTCGTAGGTCGGGAAGTCGATATCGGTATAACCTTGCTTGGCGAACTGGATGACGCGCTTGATGTAATTGTCAGGCACCATCGAGCGGCGGGCGAATTTGATTTCGCGCTTCAGCGCCGGGTTCTTCTCCGGGTCGAAGCAGGACTCGTCCGGCCCTTCGCAATTGACGCAGGCCTTCATCACGGCTTTCAAATGCTTGGCGCAGAGCTTGGAACCGGTGACGAGAGCGGCAACCTTCTGCTCTTCCTTCACCTTCCAGTCGATATAGGTTTCGATATCCGGATGATCGGCATCGACAACGACCATCTTGGCCGCGCGGCGCGTTGTACCACCCGACTTGATCGCGCCCGCCGAGCGGTCGCCGATCTTGAGGAAGCTCATCAGGCCCGATGAACGCCCACCACCCGCAAGGCGCTCGCCTTCACCGCGCAGAGCCGAGAAGTTGGAGCCGGTGCCGGAGCCGTACTTGAACAAGCGGGCTTCACGAACCCAGAGGTCCATAATGCCGCCTTCATTGACGAGATCGTCCGAGACGCCCTGAATAAAGCAGGCATGCGGCTGCGGGTGCTCGTAGGAAGACTTTGATTTGGTCAGTTTGCCAGTTTTGAAATCGACATAGTAATGGCCCTGGCTCGGGCCATCGATGCCATAAGCCCAGTGCAGGCCGGTATTGAACCATTGCGGCGAATTCGGCGCGACCATCTGGCGGGCGAGCATGAAACGGTGCTCGTCAAAAAAGGCTTGCGCGTCTTCCTCGGTCTTGAAATAGCCGCCCTTCCAGCCCCAATAGGTCCAGCAACCGGCAAGACGATCAAACACCTGCCGTGCGCTCATCTCTGAACCGTAGCGCTGGTCAGCAGGGAGTTCCGCAAGTGCCGCATCGTCGGCAACCGAACGCCAGAGCCATGACGGGACCGAATTTTCCTCGACCTTTTTCAGGCGGGCCGGAACGCCGGCCTTGCGGAAATACTTTTGTGCCAGCACGTCGCTTGCAACCTGACTCCACGCCTGGGGAACTTCAATGTTCTCAAGACGAAACACTATCGAGCCATCCGGATTGCGGATCTCGCTCGTGGCGTGCCGGAACGCGATGTCCGCGTAGGGAGAGGTGTTAGCCTTCGTGTAATGACGCTCGATCCGCATTGCCGTCCAATCCTTCAAACTCAGGTTACTCACCTGTCGGGCCGTTCTCCGGCCACTTTCCACACCGATTTATTTCACCGCTGCCGATCGCATCAAATCGGATGCAACCGTCAAACAATAACGTCCCCAAGCCCGACGAAAAACGCACGGCCCAGTCATGCCCGTATCCGGGCACTGCATTCCGGCAAAGCGCGTGACGCTGGTGCCGCATTCTGTTGGGATTTGCCCCGCTAACCCCGGGATAAACCCCTCGGCCACTCAGCGCATCTAGCCTTGGAACCTAATTCTGGCCGCACGCGGCGTCAAGGGATTAGACAAGGTTTAGTGCAAGGTCACAGCCATATATCTATATGTTGTATATAAAAGTTAAGAAACGGTGAATAACGGGGTTAACTCTGCAAGTCTCGGATTTCACTTACAAATTCGGATTGCTTTATTGCGCAATGTCGGAATCGCGCTGATCTGGACCAATAATTTTACCAATGCGTGTCTCTATTAAGCCATACAACCGAGAGTAACACGGCCCTCGAAATCGTCGAATCAGCCGAATCGAACGGCATTTCCATGACGGTTGTACGACACTGATTCTAGCGTTCCGCCGGAACGATCAGCAGACTGCTTTTCCGCACGTCCGGACCGATTCGATTGCTTTTGCCAAAGGATCGCGGCCCACCGCCCCGAACACTACTTCATCACCGATCACGAATGCGGGTGTTCCCTGGATCTTGAGGTCGTCGGCGATTCGCATTGTTTCTTCGAGCGCAAGGCGGGTCTGCTTGCTGGAGATATCCTGATCAAGCTTTGCCATGTCGACGCCGAGCTCTTTGGCGACCTGAACGGCGCGTTCTTTGCCGATGCGTCCCTTCGATTCCATCAGTTTGCTGTGATAGGCAAGATAGTCTCCGCCCTTGAGCTGGTTGGCAACAGCAACCGCCACCATCGACGCCTCGACCGACTCAGTGCCCAGTACCGGGAAGTCGCGAAGGACAATCCGCAACTTTGGATCGTCCTTCATCAGCATCTGGAGATCGGCCATTGAGCGTTTGCAATAGCCGCAATTATAATCGAAAAATTCGACAAGCGTGACATCACCCTTGGGGTTTCCGAGGACTATTCCACGCTCGGACTTGATCAGGGTGTCGGATACGCTGGCTAGCGTCTTCTTCTGTTGCTCGGCGGCAGCAACTTGGTCGCGCCGCTCGAGTTCAGCCATCGCATCCCGGATCACTTCCGGGTTTTTCAGGAGATACTCCTTGATGACCGAGCCAAGATTAGCTTTTTCCTGATCGGAATAGGGGGATTCCGCCGCGAATCCCGGTTGAAATCCATGCGATGCGATCAATAGCCCAACTGCGAGAGTTCCTGCCGCAATGAGGCGGGACGATAAATGGGTTTTCAACATCAAACTCTCCTGTGTCAGAATCAGCTCATCTGAGCCGCTTTGGCCGATAATTCAAGATATCTTCTGCTTTGAGTGCGGCGGGTGTTCCACTTTTTAGCGTTTTCAATGCGCGAGTGGCATGGGTTGCTGCCGCACTATAGTCACCCATCGTAAAGCTGGCCTGCGCCGTATTTAACTCCGCCATCCCAATGTTGCCTTGTCGCGCATAGGCGGTGGCGAGGTGGCGATATGAACCCGTATCGTGCGGCTCACGCTGAACGGCGTTTGTTAATTCGTTGATAGCCTCCGCCCGGTTGCCGGGGTCATCCGTCGCAACGAGTGCATGGCCGAGCATGCCCCTGATCAATCCGGCAGTTGGCTCGAGAGAGACGGCGCGGCGAAGTGCCGGTATCGCTTCTTTCGGACGCCCGAACTCCAATAAAACCTGGCCCTTCAACTCCCAAAAATAGGGGTTTCCCGGTTGTGCTGCGATCAACGAATCGATTCGGGAGAGGGCCTCGCCCAAACGTTTATAGCGGTAGCTGAGGATCGCACGGGCATATTGGGCCGGTAATGTCGTGTCGCCTGCGGGGTACCGCCGCCCGACTTCATCCTGCCGTCCGGCAAAGCCGAATAATTTGGCCCGCATCATATCATGACGCGCCTGAAGCGAAGTCGGGTCTTTGACATTGCGGTAGGGACTGGCAGCGACCAGCGTTTCAAGGCTGGCAATACGGTCAGCCGGCATGGGGTGGCTCATCAAATACGGGTCGATACCGGACGTCTTGAACATCATGTCGTCGGAGAAGCGTTTGAATGTCGTCAAAATTCCCTGTGCGGATTGCCCTGTCGCACCAAGATATTTGAGCGCAGCGCGATCAGCCGCCTGTTCTTCGCCGCGCTGATAGGAGAGGAGCGAGCGCTTCACCAGTTCCTGCGTGCCCAGCATGACGCCGACGCCGCCGCTGCCAGAATTCGAGTCAGGCTGGCCGGAGCCCGCCACCATGGCTCCCGCTCCAAGCAGAATGCCGGCAATCGCCATGATCTGCGCACTTGCAAGCCGTTCGCGTTGCAAAACCAAATGCCCGCCAGCGATGTGGCCGGATTCATGGGCGATAACACCGATGATTTCGTTTGGCGTCTTCGCATCCATCAAGGCACCGATGTTGAAGAACATGCGGCGCCCGTCCGTGACAAACGCATTGAAGGAGCGATCACCGAGCAGCACGATCTGGATCGATCCCTTGCTGATGCCCGCCGCCTTGAAAATCGGGCCTGCATAGACGCGCAAAAGATTTTCGATTTCGGTATCCCGGATAATACCCCTTGCCATGCCTTGCGCATGCCCCAACTCTGCCGAGTGGAGCAGAAGCGACAGCGTGATCGATACCGACACGATGATGCGGGATAGGGCGCGAGACAGGGAGTGCAAAGCCAATCCTTCGTTCAGATGCTCTCAAAGACAACCTTTGGCAGTTTACGCATGAACGTCAATTCCAACGTGAATACCGAACCCTCAAAACCACATATGTTTGTCATGATCATGGCAATAAAAACGCGCCCGAAGGCGCGTTTTGTCTCTGCGTATCAGTTGGTCCGCGGGCTCACTTATCCGCCGAGCGTGGCCTTTGCTTTCGCCCACCAGCCGCCCTTTTTGGGCTTGTTCGGGTCGGCGATGACAACCGGCTCGGTTGTGATCGATTGCGGAGCAGGAGCCTTTTCAGGCTTTGCCGCTGCGGGTGCTTCTACTGCGCTTGCGGTTTCCTCAGGCGCAACGACGGCTTTCGCGGATTTCCGCGGAGCGCGCCCTTTGGCAATTGGTGCTGCAGGCGTCTCGGCTACAGGCTCGACAGCGACAACAGGCGAGGCCTCCCCGCTGACTTCCACTGTTTTCGTTTTACGCGGAGCGCGGCCCTTTTTCACAGGTGCCGTCTCGCTATCCCCGGTCACTGACTGAACAGTCTCGGCGGGTGCGGGGGTGACTTCCACCTGCATATCCTGCGATTCTGATGCTTCCGTGCCCTGTGCAACGGTTTGATCGTCGCGATCACGGCGACCATTCCGTCTGCCGCCACGACGTCCGCGACGTCTGCGGTTGCCTTCGCCCGTTTCACCCTCGGTTGCAACAACTTCGCGCTCGGTGACAATCGCACCGTCTTCGCCAATAATCCGCGTTCCGGTGAAGGGTTCGCCCATGACAGTTGGTTGCGGTGCATCGAGCGGCATGGGTGCGTTTTCACCCGTGCGGTTATCGCGTGGCTGATCGCCACCACCGCCACCGCGCCGTCTCCGGCGCCGTCTGCGCTTGCGCCCGCCCTCAGCTGTTTCTCCGTCACGCGGAGCCTCGCCATCCGCCGTCTCGCGGGGCCTATTTTGGCGGGCAGGGCGCTCTTCTTCGTCCTCGGAGGTGTCGGAGATGATCTCCTCTTCCTCGATGTCATCTTCTTCCTCGACAATATCCTCTTCCGGCTCTTCCGGAATGAGTGTGCCAGGCGCGATCATCGGGCGAAGGATTTGGACGTCGCCGGGCATGACCAGTTCGCCGCGTTCCACGGCGAAGGCATGGGTACCTGTGGGCGCGTCATCAGCGATCACCGTGATGTTGACGAGGAATGTTTCTTCCAGGCTTCTCAGATGCATACGCTTCTGGTTGAGAATATAGAGCGCGACATCCGTCCGGGCACGGATTGTGACGTGATGCGTATTGCTCTTGAGTAAGGTTTCTTCAACGGCACGGAGCACGTGGAGTGCAACCGACGGCGTTGCACGCACCATTCCGGCACCCGCGCAATGCGGGCAGAGAACGGTCGAGCCTTCAAGAACACCTGTCCGGATACGCTGGCGCGACATTTCGAGCAATCCGAACGGCGAAATCCGGCCAATCTGGATGCGGGCACGGTCGTTTTTCAGCGCGTCCTTGACGCGCCGTTCGACGGAACGATTGTTCCGGTTCTCTTCCATGTCGATGAAATCGATCACGATGAGACCGGCTAGATCCCGCAGTCGAAGCTGGCGGGCGACTTCATCCGCCGCTTCAAGATTGGTGCGGACGGCCGTGTCCTCGATATTATGTTCGCGGGTTGACCGGCCCGAATTGACGTCGATCGCAACAAGCGCTTCCGTCTGGTTGATGACGATATAGCCGCCGGATTTCAGCGTGACTTGGCTCGAGAACATCGCATCCAGCTGCGACTCCACACCGAATTTGCTGAAAATCGGCGTTGGTTCGCGGTAAGGCTTCACATTCTTGGCGTGGCTCGGCATGAGCATGCGCATGAAATCCTTGGCATCGCGATAGGCTTCCTCGCCAGCGACCATGACTTCATCAATGTCTTTATTGTAGAGATCGCGGATTGCGCGCTTGACCAGCGAGCCTTCCTCGTAAACGAGCGTTGGCGCGGTTGATTTGAGCGTCAATTCACGCACAGTCTCCCACATCCGCATGAGATATTCGAAGTCGCGCTTGATCTCGGGCTTTGTGCGTGCAGCGCCTGCCGTGCGCAGAATAACGCCCATGCCATCGGGAACCTCAAGCTCTTGCGCTATCGACTTTAGACGCTTCCTGTCGGTGATATTGGTGATCTTGCGGGAAATGCCGCCTCCGCGCCCAGTATTCGGCATCAGGACGGAATAGCGACCGGCAAGAGACAGATAGGTGGTGAGTGCAGCGCCCTTATTGCCGCGCTCTTCCTTGACAACCTGCACCAGCAAAATCTGGCGGCGCTTGATAACTTCCTGGATTTTATACTGGCGACGAACCTGCCTTGGACGATCCGGCACATCATCGAGGGCGTCGCCGCCGCCGAGTTGCTCAACCGTGTTCTCTTCGTCTGCCCCGCCATCCTGCGTATCGCCGGCATCATCGTCAGTGTTGTCATCAGCATCCTGAGGAGCGCTGTCATCCGACTCTGGATCGGGAGCTAGACTGGCTTCGGCATCCTCGGAAACGCTCTCCTCCGATTGCGATTGGGCTTTCGGTGCAGATCTTCCGCGACCACGCGGCTTCTTGGCCTTTTTGTCGCTCCCTTCCGAATCATCATCACCGAAATCGGCATCGTGATTGGCGCGCAGATCCTCGGCCAATATGGCCTCGCGATCGGCAACGGGAATTTGATAATAGTCAGGGTGGATTTCGCTAAATGCGAGAAACCCGTGCCGATTGCCGCCATATTCGATAAAGGCAGCCTGCAGTGACGGCTCGACCCGTGTTACCTTGGCAAGATAGATATTGCCGCGCAATTGTTTTCGGTTTGCCGCCTCGAAGTCGAATTCTTCAACGCGATTGCCGCGAACAACAACGACGCGGGTTTCTTCCCGATGCGAAGCATCGATGAGCATTTTGTTGGCCATGAGATTCTCTCGATGGCGCCGAAATCGAACCCTTAGGTGATCCCTTCCGATTTAACAGTTGTCCCGCACTTTCGAGCGGACGCTGTTGATTGAACTGAGGGGAGACAACGATGGAGTGCGAAGCGGCGCCCAATGATCGCCCAGTGCGGGCGAAGGGTTGACACGCTCTGATGGTGCGACGCATGGTTCTGCACGGTTGCGACCACTGCGGCTGCGCTTTTGCAACCGGTGCCACGATGTCCTGCCTGAACCGAAGGGCTGTGCCCACGTCGGATACCTCAACTGTTTATGTGCCGCGATGCGATCGACGCGCGGCTCTCAAATTCCGCCCCACCCGGTCACGCTTGCGCGATCGTCCGGTGAAGCATGCGTTTTGCCGAAAGTTACCACCTTGCTGGATCAACGATCCAAAACGCCACCATAACAGTGGACGAAGCCTGATGGCCGCCATGAAGACGAACCCAACGAATGCACACACCTTCCATAGCGGTCATTGGACTGTGTTGGCAAGTGTCTTGACCTTTTGGCGATATTCACGGCATTTCCTGATGCGGAGCGGTGCAAATTACCAGATGGTTTGTGTTTATTTCAGTGTACTTAATGGAAATCATGAGCTTCGACATACGACATTTGATGTATTATTCCCGAAATGACGGTTCAAATAATCGTCGATTTTCTAATTTTTTAATATATTTTTCAGTTATATTTTTGTTTTCATGCTTTTTATCAAGTTTTTCTTGGGCAAAAGCGACAGAAAAGCAGCTTGCTATTGTTGATAGCCTGCAAGTGCAGTCAGATGCTCAATCAACAACGCTCCGGTTTATTGTTTCCGCGGATGTTGCTGTCGAAGCCGCTGTGCTCGACCAACCGCTGCGAATCATTCTCGAGTGGCCGGATGTGAGTTTCCAGCTTTCGCCCGATTCTTTGCCCAAGGGAGTTGGTGTCGTCAAATCCCTGAGGGCGGGTATGGTCAGTCATGAACGCTCACGGGTTGTGATCGAACTATCAGAGCCTGCTTTGCCGTTGAAAATTCGCTCCGAACCGGTTTACTCGGGCGCAGCCCGGGAAATCATTGTCGAGTTGTTTCCGACCGGAAGAGCGCAGTTTGAAGAAGCGGTATCCAAGCGTCGGGAACAGGCGGCACGGAGGGACCAAGGGGCGCCTGAGTCGCCTGCAGGCGATCCGGTGGATCAACGTCCGCTGATTGTTATTGATCCGGGGCATGGCGGGCCCGATCTGGGCGCGACCGGGGTAACCGGCATTTTCGAGAAGGACATTGTCCTCTCTTTCGCCAAAGAATTGGCGCGGAAGTTGAAAAACATTGGGGAGTTTCGGGTTGCGATGACGCGAGAGCGTGACGTGTTCGTTCCACTCGATGATCGGGTGAAATTCGCCCGGGCACGAGGCGCAAGCCTGTTTTTGTCCATCCATGCGGATACGCTTTCCGGCAACTCCGAGGTGCGGGGTTTGACGGTTTACACGGGCTCTGACCGGGCGAGTGATCCCGAATCAGCGCGGCTGGCAGAGTCGGAGAATCGGTCGGATATCGCCGCCGGCCTTGACGAAGCCCAATCTGTTGAAGCGGTCACGGATATTCTGGGCGATTTGATGATGCGGGAAACGCGCGCCCATTCGAATTTGTTTGCGCGCACGCTTGTTGGCCAGATGACCAATGCCGCAAAACTCAACAAGAATCCCATCCGCTCGGCTGGATTTCGGGTATTGCGTGCGCCCGATATCCCTTCTGCATTGCTTGAACTTGGATATATTTCGAGCCCATCCGACATCGAACTGCTCACCTCCGTCGGCTGGACCGACCGGGCCACCGATCGCCTTGTGGGCGCGATCATGGACTTTTTTGAAGCGCGCCGAAACCTTGGCGGTGCGGTATCAATCGAGCCCTAGCCGTCTTTTGACCATATTTTTTGGTCAGTAGGAAAAGAGTTTGCAAAACTATCGCGTTCTGTTTGTTGACGCGGTATATCAAGCACAATGGATGACCTCGGTGTATTGCGGGGCCATGTTATTCAGGATCGGTTTTAGATCACCCTATGCGTCATATTCTTCGTCTGTTCGGTTTTCTCTTTACAGTTGGTGCAATCCTGTTCGCGGCCGGATCGGCGGTTGTCGGGGTGGTGCTTTGGCATTACTCGCAAGCATTGCCGGACTATACGCAATTGGCAGCCTATGAGCCTTCGGTAACGACGCGCGTCCATGCGGGCGACGGGAGCCTTCTGGCCGAGTATTCGCGCGAGCGGCGCCTTTACATCCCGATCCAAACCATGCCGAAGCGCGTGATCAATGCGTTCATTTCAGCCGAGGACAAGAATTTCTACCGCCATGTCGGCATTGATCCCGAGGGAATTGCCCGTGCGGTCGTGAACAATATCGCCAATCCCGGGCGGCGGCAGGGGGCCTCGACAATCACGCAGCAGGTCGCCAAAAACTTCCTGCTCTCCAACGTTCAGACATTTGACCGCAAGATCAAGGAAATGCTGCTGGCGCTCAAAATCGAAACGGCCTTCTCCAAAGATCGTATTCTTGATCTCTATTTGAATGAAATCTATCTCGGCCTCGGAAATTACGGGGTTGCCGCGGCGTCGCTGAATTATTTCGGCAAGTCCGTTGATGCACTCACGCTGTCCGAGATCGCCTATCTCGCGGCACTGCCCAAGGCGCCAAACAATTATCACCCGTTCCGCAAAACGCAGGCTGCGCTTGACCGGCGAAATTACGTGATCGATCGGATGGTCGAAAATGGCTATGTGAGCAGCACAGAGGGTGACGAAGCCAAACAGAAAACGCTTGGCGTGCAGTTGCGGACGGCGCCGGCAGGGTTGGCAAATGCCGGTTTCTTCGCCGAGGAGGTGCGGCGGGAATTATCGGACCGCTACGGCGAGAAAACGCTTTATGAAGGAGGTCTGTCGGTTCGCACGACACTCGACCCCAAGCTGCAATCGGCAGCCCGTCAGACCTTGGCTGACGGGCTTGTGCGCTATGATGAGTCGCGCGGCTTCCACGGGGTCGTGCAAAAAATCGATATTGCGTCGAACGATTGGGGCGTGGCGCTTGCGGCAGCACCGGTGTTGAACGATGTCCAGCCATGGCGTCTGGCGACAATTCTTGACGTTTCAGGCGATTTGGCGCGGATCGGATTGCAGCCGGGGAAAGACGCTTCGGGGCGCGCGCTGTCTGATCGTGAAACAGGTGTTCTCGCGGCCGATGGGCTGAAATGGACACGCAAGACGGCCAAACAACTTCTGGCGGTCGGTGATGTGGTGTATGTCGAGGCGATAGCAGGCAAGCCCGGCCAGTTTCGCCTGAGACAGGTTCCGGATGTGTCCGGCGCGCTCGTCGCGATGGACCCCTATACGGGACGTGTTCTCGCCATGGTGGGCGGATTTTCTTTTGACCAGTCGAAGTTCAACCGCGCGACGCAAGCGCTTCGTCAGCCGGGTTCGTCATTCAAGCCGTTCGTCTATGCTACCGCCTTGGACAATGGCTACACGCCCTCGACGCTTGTTCTTGACGCGCCAATCGAGATCAATGCCGGTCCGGGACAGGAAATCTGGCGCCCGGAAAACTTTGACAAGCAATCCTATGGTCTCAGAACGCTCAGATATGGCATCGAGCATTCAAAAAATCAGATGACCGTGCGCCTTGCCCAGGATATCGGCATGCCGCTTGTTGCGGATTACGCACAACGTTTCGGACTATATAATAATCTTCTCCCGGTTCTTGCTATGTCGCTTGGTGCCGGCGAAACGACCGTATTGAAGGTCACATCCGGCTATTCCATGTTCGTCAATGGCGGAAAACGCATCACGCCCACTTTGATCGACCGGATTCAGGACCGTTGGGGCAAAACGGTCTATCGGCACGATGCGAGGCAATGTCCCGACTGTTCGGCTTCGTCTTGGCAGGGGCAGACGGAACCAAAGCTCATTGATGCGCGCGAGCAGGTGATTGATCCGCTGACCGCCTATCAGATCACGTCGATCCTCGAAGGCGTTGTGATCCGTGGGACGGGGGCATCCATCGCCTCGGTCGGAAAGCCGTTAGCTGGCAAAACCGGAACGACAAACGACGCAAAAGATCTCTGGTTTGTGGGTTTCTCGCCTGATCTCGCCGTCGGCGTTTACCTTGGTTATGACAAACCGAAATCGCTTGGCAGCCAGGCGCAGGCTTCAACCTATGCTGCGCCGATCTTTCGTGATTTCATGAAAATCGCTTTGGCGGATAAGCCTGCAACGCCGTTTCGGGTTCCCGCAGGCATCAAGCTTGTTCTCGTCAATGGTGAGACCGGTGGTCGGGCGGACAAGGGCGATGAAGGCTCGTTAATAGAGGCGTTCAAGCCGGGAACTGGCCCTTCCGATTTCCGGATCGTCGATGGATCGGCACCGAACGGAATTTTTCTTCCGACCCCTGAAACAGAGCGGGCCGTCGGCACGGGTACGGGCGGCGTCTATTGATCAAACTGTCCTGAGAAGCCATTTCAGGGTTTACACGCTCGCGGTGGACGTCTACTCCTCGCCGCTCATCTTTTTAGGAAAGTCTTTTCCGTTATGCGCGCTGAAATTGAAAGCCTCGCCGAAGCCGCCAAGCAATCCATTGGATTGCTGAGGAGGCATCTTTGACGTCGATACCGCCACACGCAGATTGAGCGAACTCAACGCGCTCGTCGAAAGCCCCGAACTCTGGAACGATCCGGAGAACGCGCAGAAACTCATGCGCGAGCGGACCGAGCTTGAAGATAGTCTCTCGTCGATCGGGCGTCTCGAAACAGATCTTGATGACGCCATTATGCTCATTGAAATGGGCGAGGCGGAAGGCGATGCCTCCATTATTGCCGATGCCGAACAGGCTGTTCGTACCGTTCAGACCGAGGCTGCACGCCGCCAGATCGAGACCTTGCTCTCGGGCGAGGCCGACCAGAACGATACCTATCTCGAAGTCCATTCAGGCGCAGGCGGCACGGAGAGCCAGGATTGGACCCGCATGCTGATGCGCATGTACACGCGCTGGGCCGAGCGCCGGAAATGCAAAGTCGAGGTGATGGATGTCGCCGACGGCGAAGAAGCGGGGATCAAAGGCGCGACACTTCTGATCAAGGGCCACAATGCCTATGGCTGGTTGAAAACCGAAGCCGGTGTTCACCGTCTCGTCCGGATTTCGCCGTTTGATTCGAATGCCCGCCGTCATACGAGTTTCGCCTCCGTCAGCGTCTATCCCGTCATCGATGACCGCATCCTGATTGATGTGAAGGAATCCGATTGCCGGATTGATACGTTCCGCTCCTCGGGCGCGGGTGGCCAGCACGTCAACACGACGGATTCGGCCGTGCGTATCACGCATATTCCTTCCGGCATCGTCGTGGCCTGTCAGCAGGAGCGGTCGCAGCATAAAAACCGCGCAACCGCCTGGAACATGCTCCGCGCCCGGCTCTATGAGGCCGAATTGAAAAAGCGGGAAGAAAAAGCGATGGCCGATCAGGCGGCAAAGACCGATGTCGGTTGGGGCCACCAGATCCGTTCCTACGTGCTGCAGCCCTATCAATTGGTGAAGGATTTGCGCACGGGTGTCACGTCAACAAGCCCCGGTGACGTTCTTGATGGCGCACTCGACCCCTATATGGAAGCAGCCCTCGCGCAACGCGTTTACGGCGGCAAAGTGGATGTTGAAGATATCGATTGAGGCGATGGCTGGGACATTAAGAATTAACTTCCTTCTCCCGGCCGGGAGAAGGTGGCGCGGGGCGCGACGGATGAGGGGCTGGCGCCCATCGCGTTGACCGCGAGGCCCTCACCCGTCTTCTCCGCAGACACCCTCTCCCTGAGGGAGAGGGGCTTTCTATCGTTTTTTACAGTTTTTGTGCCGCCGCCAGAACTTCCGCGGCATGGCCGTCGACCTTCACCTTCGGCCAGATCGCGGCGATTTTTCCGGTGCTATCGATCAGGAAGGTCGTCCGTTCAATCCCCATATACTTCTTGCCGTACATGCTTTTCTCGACCCACACGCCATAGGCTTCCAGCGTCGTTTTGCTCTCGTCTGCGGCAAGCGAAAAGCCGAGATCATATTTCTTTTTGAACTTGTCATGGCTCTTCGCGCTGTCCGGCGACATTCCCAGAATGACTGTATTCACTTTTTCAAAATCTTTGCGTAACTGATTGAATTCAATCGATTCTTTTGTGCATCCTGACGTGTCATCTTTCGGGTAGAAATAGAGCACAACATTTTTTCCTTCGAGGGAAGAAAGCGAAATCGAGGTTTCGCTATCACCCGGGAGCGTGAAATCGGGAGCCTTGTCACCGATCTTGAGAACTGCCGTCATTTTGCCTTCCTTTTATCGAATCATAGTAACAGTTAGATATACGCCATTCGTGTTTCGCTGGATTGTTTCAGTCCGGCAAGGTGTGTTCAGTACAATCATTGGCCACTCCCGCAAAAGTGCAGGGGTGCCATGGGATAAGCGAGTTGATACAAGATGGATCAAGCCGCCGACCCTACACCACCACAGAAATCGTCTTGGCGCCGGGTTTTCGGAAGAAAACGCAAAAAAGCCCATTGGTCGATCCGCCTGCCATACCATGGCCTCAAAATGATGGCCGAGATTGTTGGCGGAATTCTACTTGTCATCGGTATTGTGGGGGGCGTTTTTGTCTGGCAATTGTCAAGCGGGCCGATTTCCTATGAGGCGCTAACCCGCCAGATCGCACTCGGGCTGCAGGGCCGTCTGCCTGCAGGATTTTCCGTTCGGATATCTTCGGCCCAAATCAACGAGTTTTCCGAGGGGCTCGCGCTTTCCGTCAATGGTCTTGTCATTCGCGATGAGGGGGGCCGCACAGTGATCGCTTCGCCCCAGGCTGATATCAGTTTTGACGGATTGTCGCTTCTCACAGGGCAGATCGTTCCACGAAGTATCGAATTTGTCGGCCTCTCGGTCGCGCTAGTAATACTTCCGGACGGGCGTGTCTCGATATCGACCGAGGTTCCGGCTTCCGAAACGGGTGCCCTATCTCCGGAGCAGGAGATTTCGACACCCGACTTGCAACCAGCTGCGCCCACTGTGCCGCTGTCCCTTGTGTCGTTTGTGAATGCGATCTCAACGCCCGTCGGTCCTCTCAGCATTCTCGAACGCGCGGGAGTTCGCAACGGCTTGTTGCGGATTGACGACCAGCGCCGTGGTCGGGTCGTCCGGTATCATGATTTGTTTCTGTCCTATGCGCGCCCCGATCCTGCCGCTGTGGACCTGTTCGTGTCTGCGCGAGGCGATCATGGGGTCTGGACGGCACGAGGCACGTTGACGGGGGCGGCGGGAGAACCCCGGCGACTTGCTATGCGCACGACTGATCTTGCCGTATCCGAACTGCTCGGATTTGCCGAGAAGGGTGTCGTTCCATTTCAGACCGATATGCCGCTTTCGATTGATGTGTCGGTTGATGTTGCGGCTGATGACACATTGCTGTCGGTCGATGGTGCGATCACCGGGGGTAAGGCGGCCCTGATTTTCGATGATCCGAAAGCGCCGCCCATGCAAATTGATGCCGTCAAAGGGGAATTCCGACTTCTTCAGGATGGCAGCCAGATTGCGATTCCGGCAATCGAACTCGTCAGCGGTGCCAGTAAATGGAGCCTGTCCGGCAAGATTGACGTGCCCAAAACCGTTAATGACGGTTGGCACTTTGCATTCGAGAGCAATGGTGCGACCCAGATCGAGGCAGGCAACCTCAAAAAGCCCGTTCGGGTGGACCGGTTCAATCTCGAGGGACGTGTTCTGCCGGGGTTTTCGGGGGCCGAGATTGAACGCATCGATATTCGCGGCCCCGATTTGTCAATTGCCGGTCAGGCCCGGTTCGGGAGCGTCAATGCGCATAACGGGTTGAAAATGACACTGACGGCGGGCCGCTCGAAAGCCCAGTTTCTTATGGCTTTTTGGCCTGTTCTGGTTGTCCCCGAGGTGCGTTCCTATCTGGGTACAGCGATTGAAGGAGGGATGATCGAAAATTTCTCCTACACGCTTGATCTCGACCCCGCAGGCCTCGCAGCAGCTTTGGCCAAAGAGGAGATACCAGACGGATCGGTTCTTCTCACGGCCGATCTGAGTGATGTCACCATGCGGGTCGACAAGGATTTGCCGCCACTCGTCGATCTCGCGGGGATTGTGACCGTCACGGGGCAGACGGTCGGCGTTGAATTGAAAAATGGTGCCATTGCGGTTGGTGGTAATCGGGTCTTGCCGGTGGTTCAGGGGACTTACCGTGTCGAGGATACGGCACTGGTTCCTGCGGTGGCGGATATCGTCTTCAGGATCAAGGGAGGGGCTGATGCTTTCGTGGCTGGGCTGAAAAGCCCGGCCCTGCGAACCGTGTCTGCGATCTCACTCGATCCATCTGCCGTCAAAGGGCAGGTCGATATGCAAATCAAACTTCGGGTCCCGTTGAAACCTGATCTGCTCCCGGCAGATGTTCAGGTCGATGCTGAAGGAAAGTTGAGCGGATTTTCACTCGAAAAGGCGTTTGGCCGCGAGCGTCTCGATAATTCGGTTGTTGCCATTAACGTGGATCGTGACGGCACAAAATTATCGGGAGAAGGATCTGTCGCCGGTGCACCAGTGAGATTTGAGATTGTTCAGCCGGCCAACACTCCAAAATCGACGGCAAGGATAAAGCTGACGGTTGATGATGCATGGCGGGCAAAGGCTGGCTTGAAAACGGCCGGTATGCTCTCGGGGCCTGTCACAGTCAGGCTCGACATTCCCGATCTCGGCGCGACGGAAACGGCGGGAAGCGCTGAAGCTGATTTTACCGCGGCATCCATTTCGGGTCTTTTGCCCGGTTGGTCAAAACCTGCCGGCAAGGCACTCAAAGCTGATTTCAAATTGGTGATGGCTCCCAAGGACGAGATTCTTCTGGAGTCTTTGACCATCGAGGATCCATCCATCACGCTGAAAGGAAGTGTTCTTGTTGCTGGCGATGGACAAATCAAATCCGCCCGATTGTCGACACTCAGGATCGCGAAGGGGGACAATGTCAGCGCCGAACTCGAGCGTGTTGGTGCCGTCTACCGGATAGCGGTGAAAGGGGAACAATTTGATGCACGTCCATTGATGAAATCCGCTTTTTCGCCGTCAACCGGCTCGCCTGCCACGGGTCAGGACTTTGATATCGATCTGAAGATTGCCTCGCTGATCGGGTTCAATAGCGAGATCCTCAAATCGGCTGATATCAGGGCCCAGTTGCGGGGTGGTCTGGTTCGTGATCTGAAACTGGCCGGGAGTTTGGCAAAGCAGGCCGTTGCCGGTCAAATGGCCAAAGGGGAAAAGGGTGAACCTGTCATTGTGCTGGAAAGCGCCGATGCCGGGGCACTTCTCAGGTTCACGGACATCTACCGGAAAATGAATGCCGGTTCCATGATGCTTGTCCTGTCGGCGTCGGGGGAACCTCTGATCGGCAAGGTAACGATCCGCAATTTCGCATTGCTGGAGGAGTCCGCGATTGAAGGGGCTTTGACCCAACCGGGCGGCGGTGAGGGAACTGCTATTTTAACGGATCCGAAGAATGTTCAGTTCAACCGTTTGAAGGCCGAGTTTTCAGCGGCATCGGGACGCGTCACTCTGAAGGATGCGACAATGTGGGGAACGGTTCTCGGCGGCACACTTGAGGGAACTATCGACTATCCGAAAGATATGGTTGATTTGCGTGGAACCTTTGTACCGGCCTATCTGGTCAATAATTTTTTCAACAAGATACCATTGCTGGGAGAGTTGCTCGGGGGTGCGAATGAGGGAGTTTTCGCTGTCACCTTCTCTGTCTCAGGCCCCGTTGCCGCACCTTCAGTTAAATTCAACCCGCTTTCTGTAGCGGCTCCCGGTTTTTTAAGACGTATTTTCGATGTAATCGGTCGGATCGAGGCACCCGTCCCGCCGGCCGAGATTCCGAAACAGTGATGGTGCTATTCCGGGCGGAGCAAGACATGCTTCTTTCGTCCAAGGGATAATTTGATCACGCCGTCCCGCAGATCCGAGAGGCCAATCATGGCGCGGGGGTCCGAAACAGGGTCATCATTGACACGCAGTCCGCCGCCTTGAACGAGCCGGCGCGCTTCGCCCGTCGACCCCACCAGTCCGGCTGTGACAAACGCCGCCAAGACGCCCATTCCCGCGGAGATATCGGTATGTGCAACGGCGATTGTCGGTAATGTTGCAGCGGTTTCCCCCTGTTCGAATGTCTTGCGCGCTGTTTCCGCTGCCTCGTTGGCGGCAGGTTTGCCATGGAGCAACGCGGTTGCCTCTGTCGCGAGTACTTTTTTCGCTTCGTTGATTTCAGCTCCGCCCAATGACTCGAGACGCCGGATCTCGTCGAGCGGCAAAACTGTAAACAACCGCATGAAACGGCCGACATCCGCGTCTTCCGTGTTGCGCCAGAATTGCCAGTAATCATAGGGGCTGAACATATCGGCATTGAGCCAGACGGCACCTGCAGCCGTCTTCCCCATTTTCGCGCCTGAAGCTGTCGTCAGAAGCGGGGTCGTCAGGGCGTAGAGTTGATGCGTGCCCATGCGCCGACCCAAATCAACGCCGTTGACGATATTGCCCCATTGGTCCGAGCCGCCCATTTGCAGATTGCAGCCGAAACGACGCGCCAATTCCACAAAATCATAGCTTTGCAAGATCATGTAGTTGAACTCGATGAAGGAGAGTTCCTGCTCGCGCTCAAGCCGGAGCTTGACCGAATCCATCGTCAGCATCCGGTTGATCGAGAAGTGGCGACCAACATCGCGCAACATGTCGATATAGTTGAGCTTGGTCAGCCAGTCGGCATTATCGACCATCATCGCATCGCGTGCGCCCGCACCATAGCTCAGAAACTTCGAAAAAACGCCCTTGATACTGTCCTTATTTGCATCGATTTGCTCGATTGTCAGGAGTTTGCGGGTTTCATCCTTGCCGGAAGGGTCACCGACACGTGTTGTGCCGCTGCCCATCAGGGTGATCGGCTTGTTGCCCGTCATCTGTAACCAATGCAGCATCATGGCTGAAATCAGATTGCCAATATGGAGCGAGGAAGCGGTGCAGTCATATCCGACATAGGCGATCACATCGCCTTTGGTTGCGAGCGCATCAAGGCCTGCAAAATCGGAGCATTGATGAACGAAACCGCGCTCGAAAAGAACGCGGAGAAAATCGGATTTCGGTGAAAATTCGGACGACATGACATACCCCTGCTCTGGGGGCGGAGATTTAAGGGTAAAGTGCTGCGAGGGCAAGGATCAGTTCGGCGTGCTCCCGCCGATCGATCCCGAAATCTGGCTCCATGCGCCGAGAAATGGTCTGAACCGGAAGCGGGTTTCATGCTCGCCTTGGGGCAGCGCCACTGCGCGAAACAGTCCGTTCGCTCTCAGAACAGGCGCGGGGGCCCCGTCGATCTCGGCGAACCACCAAGGATGCCAAACATCATTGAGCAGTAAATAGCCCTGATGATCCGATTTTGTTTGAACCACGATCTCCGTGGTCTCGTAGTCGCGGATCACAGCACTCGCCTGTGCGTGTGGCTGATCACCCGCCTGATCGGCGGTCACCGCAGGGACTATTCCCGCAACGCCCGGATCAAGCAGCACTGTTTCTTTCGGATCAAATCCTGCAGGCCATTCCCCTGTCCGGATCAACCCGTCTTGATCAACACTCTGTGCCTTCGCCACTATCATCACGCGCGGCAGGGCGTCGGGATTTTCATAAATCAAACCGTCCGGCGTTTGCGCGAGTAGCAAAAGTGCATCTTCCGTTAGTTTTGGATCAATCTTCTCGATATCTACGCCGGTTACGATGTAGCGGAGACCGAGAAGGTCGGCCAAATGCGAGTCATAAGACGGCATGAGAGCGGAGAAATGCCGCTGGCCAGGCTCGGCGACCGTATCGCCCGCACCTGTTGCTTTTGCATAGTCATCAAGACGCACAGGGTTATAGCCGAGCGTATTATCGAGGCGATGTGTCATGCTCGCATTCGGCCATGCAAAGCCAAGTCCGGCAAGTTCAACCCTGTCCCGACGGTCTGCTGTGGCCGCCGCTGCGATCCGCGCCTTTAGAAATTGGATCGTTTCGTTCGTGCCATGTTGGTCAAGCATTGCGAAGTCGGCCGGGGGCAGGGCGGTCGATTCGTTTGGTCCGTTATGAACGCCGAGATCAACCGTCAAAACGCCAGCAAGCAGAATCACCGACAAGGTCGAATGCCAGATGCTCCGCGTATCGACAAGGCGCAATGCGACGAGCGATATCAGTATCGTTGCAGCTGCCAGCAGGATCGGGATAATCGCCTTGTCTAATTGCCCAAAAGCAAATGCGACCAACAAGCTTGTTGCAAAGATGAGCAACAGGATAATGCCTGCGATTTTCTGACTTGAACGGCCGAGTGGTCGCGCGCTTCCGTCGAGCACGCGTCCCAAAATCCACCCGGCAAGGATTGCAGCCAAAGTCGAGATGAAAAATGTCGCATCGGCTGCCCGCCTGAAAAGCCCCGCCCCTGGCAGGCTTGCATGCAACACCTCAAAAACAGGCGTGTACCACCCAAGAGCGTACAACAACGTCAGCACGACCAAGAATGTCAGAATTCTAACCTCTTTGGCGAGGGCAAATCCGCGGAGCATTCCCCAGCCTAATAGTGCCAGAACGGGCAGGGACCCGAGATACAGAACACTCATGTTACGGGCGAGAAACAAGCCTGTATCCGCCCAGATCGCGCTAGGGGCTCCCCAGAACTCTAAAAAGGGGCCATCTGCCCCGAACAGATTGGGAACGAGCAGCGTAAGAAGGGCGGAAGGATGCAGAGAGCCACGTGCCGCCGCTTCATAATCAAGCCCTGCACGGGTCGAGTGCTCGACGAGCAACGCCGATAGGCTAACTGGAATAAGTGTAAGCAGCAGAAACACTAGTGCCGCCGCACTTAATGGCAAAAATACCCGTTTGAACTTCTCGGTCCTTTCGGGACTTTCAACCAACCGCGAGACCGTGTAAGCCGCGAGCAGCCAAAGTCCGAGCCAGGCGACCTGATCGCGCCCTAAAGCCATCATCGCGGCGATAAATCCGAGTGCGATGCCGTTCGCCAGTCCCCCGCGCGAGATTGTTCGCTCAAGCAACCAGAGACCAAGCGGCCAAAAGGCCAAACTAACAATCTGGCCGACATGCTGAACCCGCCACGCCGCTGATCCGCCATGCACGAAGATAATCGCGGCAATCAGTGCGCCGCCCCAGAACCAGCGCCGTTCACGGAAAAACAGGAGGATACCAACCCCGCCAATCGCCTGCATACCGAGTACCGTGCAGTCCAGCACATAGGCGGTAGGCGAGGCATCAAAAAGTGCAACCAGCAGAAAGGGGAGGGAGAAAATCAGCGATTGCGGATCGGCAATCTGCGGGGATCCTGAAAATATATAGGGATTCCAGAAAGGGGATTGTCCGGCATGAAAGCTTTGCGCCAAAAACTGCAAGTGCGGCAGAAAATGCGCCTTGGCATCCCAAGGAATCGTCGCGCTCCCCGAAAGCCAAGGCCAGCCAAGCACGATGCTCGAGACAAGAAACAGGACAATTGTCTGCGCGAGCGGCCAGTTTGTGTTGTGCCCAGTTGATCCGTTATCCGCCACTCAACCGCTCCGGATTTGGGACAAGGTCAGTCCCTGATTTTGGCCCGCACAACCTTGTCACCATGATCAAGGGCATGCCCGGCACGGTCGCGTTTTGTGTCGAGATAGTGCGAATTTTCTAACGTACGCCGCCCGAAGACACGTTGTTGGCCGGCCACCTCGATACCCGCCCTGCGCAACGCGTCAACCTTGTTCGGATTGTTCGTAAACAGGTTCACGTGAGCAACCCCAAGTTGCTTGAGGATCTCGGCAGCGAAATCGAAATGCCGCTGATCCTTGTCAAAACCGAGTATCTCGTCGGCTTCATAGGTATCGTGCCCTTGGGACTGCAACCGATAGGCTAAAATTTTGTTCGAAAGACCGTTCCCGCGCCCTTCCTGGTCGAGATAGAGCACGATGCCGCCGTCATGTTCTGCCATCCATTGGACGGTTTGCCGTAACTGATCGCCACAATCGCATTTCAGGCTCCCGAACAGATCTCCGGTCAAACAGGCCGAGTGCAAACGCACCGATACAGGTTTTGACAGGTCCGGCTTGCCAATGATGATTGCGACCTGATCGCGCAAACCCTCGCCACCCCGGAACACGACAAATTCGGTTTCCTTTGCCCCTTCCAGTGGAACCGCCGCGCGGCTGACCAGTGTGAGGCGGGCACCGGCGCGCTTGCGGTATTGCTCGATCGCCTCAGCCCGAACACTGAGCAAACCTTCGCCAGCCATCGCTCTGTCCGTCAACGGCACAATGATCACGGCGGGAAGGACGGCGGACAGCGAGGCGAGCTCGAGGCCCGCCCGATCGATCACGCTCGTTGCTGAAACCGGCGCATCCGCCCGTGCCGTTACTTTGAGTGCAAGCGTTTCGATCCGGTCACCATCAATCACGGGCAAAGCGAGCGATCCGGCGGTATCCCGTTCGACACCCAGTCGCCTGAGCCTCGCTGATGGCAGCACAATCCGGGCAAGACCCGATGAAAACGGGCCGCTGCGGAGTGCGACCTCTCGGGTAATCGCTTCGACGCCAATTACAAGACCTGCCTGATCGCCATCGATAACAATCACAGGCCGTCCGGCGCGCATTTCTCCAATCGCGCGCTCGACAGACATTTGGTCGTAATCGGGTATGAGACGGGGGATCGGATTGGACATGACGTTAAACTGCCTGAAAATCGGGAATAAAAAAAGAGGCCTTTGAGAGGTATGATCGAATTATGACTTATTTACGTATAAATCGGCGTTTAGATTTGTGTAAGTGTAGCCGCATTCTCGCTTAATCAAACCGACAAGGGACATTGCTTGACCTTCTCCATCACTTCCGAAACGTTTCAATCACTCGGCGCGGGCCCAATGGTTATCGGTCAGCTCGGGCAGTCGCTCGACGGGAGGATTGCGACGGCCTCGGGGCATTCACGCTATATCAACCGGTCCGGCGCGCTCGAACATCTCCACCGCCTCCGTGCAGAGGTCGATGCGGTCATTGTCGGTGTTGGAACCGTCATCGCTGATAATCCGCTTCTTACCGTCCGTCGCATTCCCGGCCCAAATCCGGCTCGTATCATCCTCGACCCTCATAACCGGACACCCGATAATGCGCTTTGTTTGACTGACGACGGTAGTCGTCGCCTCATCTTTGTGACTGAGCCGCGCCCCCGCGCTGAAGGCATTGAACTTGTTCAGTTGCCTCGAGGAGATAGTGGATTCTCGCCCCATGCTGTTCTCGAGGCGCTCCGCGAACGCGGGATGAGCCGCGTCCTTGTGGAGGGCGGGTCCGTGACATTGTCGCGATTTCTCGCCGCCCGAGCACTTGATCGGATGCATCTTTTGGTTGCGCCGATGATCATCGGTTCAGGCCTGACAGGCTTGACGCTTCCCCCCATCATCGACTTAACTTCAGCGATGCGCGTCTCAGCGACGGTCTATCCGCTCGGTGGGGGGGATATTCTTGTGGACTGCGATCTGCGTGCACCATGGGAGGGTGATCATGAATGATGCGTCTCCGGTCCGATATGCCCTGATCCTCCGTTTCCTTCATTGGGTCATGGCCGCTTTGATCATCCTGCTCGTCCCGCTCGGATTTATTCTTGAAAATCTCGACGGTCATCCGCTTCAGGGCTTCGCCTATGACCTCCACAAATCGCTCGGCATAAGTGTTTTTATTCTTGCGGTCGCCCGGATCGGGGCAAAACTGGTTGTCGGTGTCCCTGATCCCGAGCCCTCACTGCCGCGCTGGCAGAAAACGGCGTTGAAATTGGTCCATGGCGCACTTTACGGCCTTGTTTTTCTGGTTCCCGTTTTCGGCTATCTCGGAACGTCCATTTGTTGCAGCCCGATCTGGTATTTTTGGCTCTGGGAAGTCCCCATTCGCATTGAAGGCGGTAAGGACTTGGCGAGAGCCATGTTAGTGATCCACGAAATCGCCTCGCTCACGCTGGCAGGTCTCGCCGGACTGCATATAACGGCCGCGCTCTACCATGTTTTCATCCGCAAGGATGGGTTATTTGCGCGCATGGCGCTGTATTCCCGTCAGTCGGGTGGCGCAGCAAACAAATCCTGATGGCCGATATGCGCGGAGTGGGTTTTGCTCCGTGATGCGAGCCAGTCGGCGGCCTGTTCTTTCGAGATAACGCCGCTCTCGCATGATGCCGAAGCGATCCCGTCAGCAAGCGCCACTATCAAGTCGCCGTCATACTCCTGCGTGAGACGCCAAGGGCTGTCAGCCACGTCAACCTTGAACCGGAACGCTTCAAGATGGGAACGCAGCGCGGCGGGTGCATCTGGTCCAAGTGCCGCACCAAATCCCTTGTCGCGATGTTGATGGGCGAGAAAGCCCGCATGCACGGCCTCGTCAAGCGGAAGCGAAGGCTGCCAAATTTCAGCACCGTCATAGGTTAGCAGCGCGTAGACTGAACAGCGTTTCTTAGTGATCATATCAACAAAGCGCGCGAGCCAATCATCCGAAACCAGATCAAAAAGCGCCGAAGCCGTCACAAGATCAGGATCGTTCTGGAAAAGCCCATCCATGTCGCGTGAAAGGTCACGTTGCAAAAATTTGATGTGTAATTTGTAGCCGCCTTTTTTGAGGCACAACGTCCCGTCCGCTTCTGTCCGACCCTCATCCGCCCATTGCATCAGGGTCTGCTTTCCAACGTCAAGCAAGGCCAAATCATGATCAACCAGCTGCCAATGCTGCATCTTGGGATAAAGCGCATAGGATGCCCTGAGATTGGCGCCTGTTCCGCAGCCGAGATCAAGAATGAAGAGCGTTTCCTTGTCAGCAAAATGTGCTGCCACTCGCGCGGCAAGCCCCGCATTCCTCGCCCGCATATCAGCCGCCGCGCGAAGGCTGAGCCATCCCGCATCAAATCCACTCATGTCAGTGCCTTCTCGATTGCAGCCGCGACACAATCAGCCGCCGTTTCCCAGTCCGGCAATTTTGAGCGCGCGTCCCACGCCAAAGCGGCCATGTTCTTCCGCGCATCCGCATCTGTCAGCAATACCCGAAGCGCGGCCCCGAACGCTTCGCTGTCGCCCAAAGGCACACTCTTGATTGCACCCGCAGGAACTTGTCGGGCCGAAGGCACCGCATCCGTCGTCACGCAGGGCAACCCGCTCGCCACAGCCTCCATCAGCGCCATGCCGTAGCCCTCGTAATGGCTCGGCATGACAAAGAGATCGGCCCCCATTAGCAAAGTCTCGATCGCGTCATCCGGCAAAGCACCCGTAAATTGAATACGATCACCCCAATCATTCGCCGAAGTTCGCTCCACAAGCGATTCCATGAGGCCCTCGTCCTCGACACGTCCTGCAATCGTCAAACGCCATGAAAGATCAGCGATTTGCCGGAGTGCTTCCAATAATCCATCATAATTCTTTCGCTTTGAGACGGAGCCGATGGCAACAAGACAAGGGATATCTCCGCCGCCGCGCGCGCGTTGCATCTTCCGTGTGCCGGGCAGGGCAATCACGATGTTGCGCTCCGGAACGCCGAAGTCCCGCGCAAGCAGTCCGGCTGTCGCGTCACTCGTGACGATCACTGATCGGACATAAGCGAGCGCGGCTTTCTCGCTTATGTGCAGTTCATTCCGCCTGCTCTCGTCCAATCCGGTCTCGTAGGCGAGGGGGTGATGACACAGCGCAATGAGCGGGCCCTTTGCCTGTTTCAGCAGCGTTTCCGGCATTGCCCCGAACGCCAACCCGTCAATCAAAAGCGCGGTTTTCTCAGAAAATGAGTGAAAGAGGCTCTCGCAAATGGCGATATCTTTTGCTGTTGGAGACGGCCACTCACCACCCAGGTCAACCGGCACCATCGGGAAGGCGCGCTGCTGCAGATGATGTAAAATCTGTCTGTCATAGGCATACCCCCCGGTCGGCGTGTCGAGAGCGCCGGGGATGAGAAACCTCGCATCAATCACGGGTGATCGGTCCCTCGAACCACGCCCGTGCGATGTGCGATTCGTGCAACGTCACGCGGATGGCCGTAATGCCTTCCGATCCCGGGCCGAATGCACCAGCCCTTGCGGCATCCGCCATTTTGCCGAAAATATGATGGGTGAGAAACTCCGTTGTTGTCTGGCGCCCCTTGAATTCTGGCACCTCGTCGAGATTTCGGTAATTGAGAGGCTTGAGAACAGCTTTCAACGCGTCATGGGCCCGCCCGATATCGACGACAACCTCGTCCTTTGTGAGATCGGGCCGGAAAAACGCGACATCAACGATAAAGGTCGCTCCGTGCAGGGCCTGCGCCGGGCCAAACAATTCGCCCTTGAAAGA
>CAMCXA010000020.1 GCA_945883115.1 Alsobacter soli | reverse complement strand
AGAATCCTTCACCCTCAGACAATCTGGCGAAGCGTGGTAGTCGAGCTTCATTCCATCTCTCAATACGCCGATATGGTCCCTACACTCCTTCAGGCTTGCGCATATCGTGACCTGATGGCACTCGGCTTTTTAGCATTGCGCCCCATTCGGCTTCGAAATCTCGCTCAACTAACATTGGGTGTTCATCTTACCCGGAACGAACTCGGCTGGCATTGCCGTTTTGAAGCAAGCGAAACCAAGGATCACACTGAATTGTCGTTCGATCTGCCTACAGACCCGGAATTCTTGGGCCTATTCGAAACCTATCTCACCCGGTTCCGGCCGGTGCTCGCAAAATATCCGGATACATCCGATGATCTTCAGGGTCCGCTATGGATCTCAACGCGGCACAAAGCGATGACGCAACAGGCACTTTACTGGAATATTTGTCGGCTATCGGAGAAGCTTTTCGGTCATCGCATCAATCCGCATCTTTTGCGTGATTGTGCCGTCAGCGCGATCTCGACCGACAGTCCGGAGCATATTCTGATGGCTGCTCGGGTTTTAGGTCATTCGTCACTCAACACGACAATTGCCCATTACGAACAATCCTCAATGCTCATGGCGCTCAGTCGCCTGAACGATCATATCCATACGCTGCAGATTGAAGGACTTGAACAAGACGAAAAATCCGATCTATTTTCACTCCCGTTCGATTCTCTGGATGATGAGGCTGCATGATGCGCGCCGTTATATACGCTAGATACTCCTCTGATCTGCAACGCGAAGCATCAATCGAGGATCAAGTCCGCGAATGTTCACGCCTTGCTGAACGTCTTGGTTATCACATAGTGGGCTCATATTCCGACGCCGCCATTAGCGGATCGACGGATAATCGCCCGGGACTTCAGGCTCTTTTAAAACAAGTCAAAGATGGATTAGTTGATATTGTAATTGCCGAAGCACTCGATCGTATTTCGCGTGATCAAGAACATATTGCAGGTATTTTCAAACAGGTATCATTTTATCAGGCAAAAATTCAAACGATCTCAGAAGGAGAAATAAACGAGCTTCATATTGGGCTAAAAGGTACGATGAACGCACTCTTTCTGAAAGATCTCGCTCAAAAAATTCGACGGGGTCAGAGGGGACGTGCCATCGCAAAACGTTCACCGGGTGGCTTGGCCTATGGCTATGATGTTGTTCGCCGCTTTGGTGCAGATGGAAAGCCTGACTCTGGCTTGCGTACAATCAATCTTGAACAAGCAGATGTCATTCGCGAGATTTTTACCAAATACGGATCCGGCATATCGGTAAGAACAATTGCAAAATCACTCAATAATACTGGCGTGCGGTCGCCTCGCGGTGGCCAATGGAATGTTTCAACAATCAATGGAAACAGAGCGCGCCGCGACGGCATCCTCTGGAACGAAGCCTATCTTGGCAAGGTTCTCTACAATCGTCAAATGTTTGTGAAAGATCCACGGACAGGAAAACGTATTCCCCGCATCAATCCTCAAAAAGATTGGGTTGTTGCCGAAGTTCCAGAACTAAGAATTGTCAACGACGAAGAATGGAATTTGGTTCACCAACGACTCGACCGAAAACAATCCCTGCCACTTAACAGAAGGCGAAATCCCCGGCGTCTATTCTCAGGGTTGATTCGTTGTAGTGAATGCGGTGGCCCGATGTCGATAATCGGCGAAGGACGGATCAGTTGTAGCGCGCATCGGGAGAAGGGAACTTGCTCCAACAACAAGAAAATATCGGTTGAGCGCGTTGAAAATGCCGTTCTGACGGGCATCAAAGAACATCTGTTAGAACCAGGCCTGCTTCAGGAATTTGAGAATTCCTTTCATGACACGATTAAACAATTGTCAGCAAATGACGCGAACAATGTCGAAAAACATCAAAAATCACTTTTAACGGTCACGCAGCAAATTGATAGAATTGTCGATTCAATAACGGTTGCCGGCCCAATGCCGTCATTAACCGGCCGCCTAAAGGAGCTTGAAGTCAAAAAGGCGGATTTAACTAGGCAAACACCTACAGAATTTTCGGACCTCAAAATCCCGCTGCCTCAAATCAATTTTTTAGAAACCTACAGAAACCGGATTGAGCATCTGCAACATCACCTCACAAAAGACCCTGAATTGAAGGCCCAGGCAACGGAGCAATTTAGATCTCTGATTAAGTCGATCGAAGTTCATCCCCTTCCAGAAAAGGGCCGCGTAAATTTGAAAATTACGGGAGATATCAGTGCTTTAGTGTTTCTGGATCAACACGGGCAAAAAACCGCTGTATCGGTGGTAGCGGAGGAGGGACTCGAACCCCCGACACAAGGATTATGATTCCTCTGCTCTAGCCGGCTGAGCTACTCCGCCCCACGACGGGGCCATGCCGCGTCGAGAACGAGGTGGGTATAGGACACAGGGCACAACGAAGTCAAGGAAACCGCGTACTTTTCTTCCGGCTCTTTAAAAGAGGTGCACAAGCCCGCCGAAAAGCATCACTTCATGACGCCACGGGACGATGTTAAACGAAGATTCCGGTGCTCTCGTGCGTCTTTTGCGACGACGCATTCACGATGAGTGTTGGCTTGATGATAGTTCCGCCACCCAAAACGCGCGCCCGCGGCTCTATGCCGTCATAAAATACGCATGCCTGTCCCGGCGAGACGCCAAACTCGCCGCTTGGCAGTTCAACAAACACATTGCCACCCTCATTCCGCAGGATTGCGGCCTGTGGCGGGCGCGTCGAGCGCACGCGAACGGCAATTTCAAGGCCGGCGGCGGGCAGATCGTCGAGCGGCGTATCACCCAGCCAATTGATGTCCCGCAAATAGACATGATGCGTCGCCAGTGCCTCCCGAGGCCCAACGATCACCTGCGCCCGGGTGGGGTCCAACTTGATGACATAGAGGGGTTCGCCTGCTGCAACGCCCAGCCCCTTCCGCTGCCCCACCGTGAAATTGATAACACCGGCGTGGCGCCCGAGCACCCGTCCATCAAGATGCACGACATCGCCCGGTTCGGCGGCTTCGGGACGGAGTTTCTGGATCAATTCGGCATATTTACCGTTTGGCACAAAACAAATGTCCTGACTGTCGGCTTTGTCGGCAACTTCGAGCCCCAATTCGTGGGCAATTGCGCGCGTCGCGCTTTTGTCCATATCCCCGAGCGGGAATCTGAGGAGGGAGAGCTGTTCAGGCGTCGTCCCATAGAGAAAATAGCTTTGATCCTTGTCGATATCGGCACCACGCAATAGAGCACGCCTTCCGCCATCGAGCGAGCGACTTGCCACGTAATGTCCGGTCGCCAGCGCGGTAGCGCCAAGGTCCCGGGCTGTGTCGAGAAGATCACGAAACTTGATTTTCCGGTTGCAATCGATGCAAGGAACCGGTGTTTCACCCGCAACATAGCTATCGACAAACCGCTCGATCACCTCTTCGCGAAACCTGGATTCATAATCCAGCACGTAATGCGGGATGCCAAGCTTGTCCGCGACACGACGTGCATCATGGATATCCTGCCCCGCGCAGCATGCACCAGCCCGATGGACGGCGGCACCATGATCGTAAAGCTGCAGCGTAAGCCCGATCACGTCATAGCCCTCACGCGCCAACATCGCGGCAACAACGGAGGAATCGACGCCGCCGGACATGGCAACGACAACCCTGTTATCCTGAGGCCTGCCGGGAAGTTCGAGACTGTTCATGCGTCCAAATCACGTTTGTTAGCGTTGGTTCTCTTATCTAACGATTTTTTGCACATGATGCGAGTCTTGTTCACAGGTCGACGATAGGCAAAATTTTCCACCCGTCCGGCAAAATCAGACATGAATTTTCGTGAACTCTGCCGTCGGCAGCCGAACCCTCATTGATTCTATTGATTTTTTAAAGGGGCTTCCATGGCGCGCTCTTTGCTTAGGTGTTT
This sequence comes from Alsobacter soli, assembly GCA_945883115.1. GTDB lineage: Bacteria > Pseudomonadota > Alphaproteobacteria > Rhizobiales > Beijerinckiaceae > CAIUPE01. The sequence continues at coordinate 34,932 of CAMCXA010000020.1, read as the reverse complement.
CCGACGTACAATTGGATGCAACTATGACGATTACTACCGTGCCCTTGCCTATCGCAGCAATTGACCGCGGGCTTTCCAAGTCCCAAGCAATGCCCGATCGTGCCGAAACATCCGGCTCCTTTCTCGACGAACTCAAACAGGTTAGCGGGATTGAACAGGTCTCAAAAAGTGAGTTGAGTGACACCACAGCGACATCCCCAGTTCTTGGTGTTCCGGCGATAACGGAACAAGCCTTAGCAAGCGTGCCCGCTTCGCCCTTTGGCTTGAATGCGGAAACTGCGGATCAGGCATCAATCAGCCAAGAAGAACAGCCGCACCCGCCAACCAGTCAAAATCCTGCTGGGCAGGCGAATGCTGCTATCGCCACGCCGCAACCAGACATCGAACCCTCCACCTCGGACCAGAGCGAAATTTCGGAAAACCCCGATTTAAATCTCGAAAAGCCAGATGATGAAGGCACTGCGAGCGATACTGATCAGAATGTTCAGGGCGCAGCAATCTCTGTTCCGGAACTCCTGCTAACAGCTATGCCTGTTGCTATAGCGGCCCAGAACACCATCGCTCAGTCCGAGAATGAACAAGAAGCCGATGCAAACGAGAAAAAAGAACTCGCACCGACGTCACCCGTAACTTTGACGGCCTTCAAAGCTTTCGCGCCAATCGCAGGTAACACGAAAACAGATGGAGAGACGCTCTCCGACTCAGAATCCGATGAAGCGGGCTCAGAAAATGGCAGTGCAACTCAATCAGACACGGAGTCCTTTTCGGACATTCTCGCTAAATCATCTGATCCGGGCCCTGCAAAGCAAGCTATTGATGAACTTCGAAAAGCCATCTCTTTACCAAGCGATTCCGGCCAGATGGCGCCCGCCTCTAGCCGACCCACCACACTAAATGATCTTCCGCTAGAAATTGGCATGCGCGTTCTCGAAGGTGCGCGCGAGATTAAAATTGTCCTTTCGCCAGAATCGCTCGGTGAAATCTCGATCAAGCTCGATATTGCCGCCGACTCTTCGATCAGCGCCCAATTTATGACCGATAATCCCGCAACGCTCGCTTTGCTCGTGCAAGATGCTTCAACATTGAAGAGATCACTCGACCAGACGGGGTTTTCATCCAATAGCGCGTCGCTGCAGTTCTCCCTCTCGCGAGACGGGCAGCAGAACAGCAACCCGAATGAACGCAACTCGCATGGCCACGCCCAACAGCAGGCACGGCACGAAGCGTCCTGTGCGCCCGCGAGCACCGATCTGCCTAAAAGCTTGATGAAATCCTATTCATTCCAACGGCTAGACCGCACCATCTAAGGAGCCAAATATGACAACAACATCAGCGACAACGGCGACAATTACCGCCCAAAACACAGTAGCAAACACAGCGAATAGCGATCGGCAGGCAATCGCCAAGAACTTCGATCAATTTCTGACCTTGCTGACCACACAGCTCAAAAGTCAGGATCCTACAGCTCCGCTCAACACCAATGACTTCACCGCGCAACTTGTTCAATTTGCCTCGGTTGAACAGCAAATCAAATCGAATGATACGCTGAATTCGCTGCTTCTAACCACGCAGACATCAAATGTCGCGAGCGCGCTCGGCTTTGTGGGCAAGACAGTATCGGCCTCGGGCGCGACGACATATCTGCAAAACAACTCCGCGAAGTGGTCAATCAATGCCGAACGCGGCGGGACTGCGACGATTACGATCAAAAACGAAGCAGGATCAATCGTTGCGACCAAAACCATGACGGTAAATGCTGGTCCACAGGACTTTACCTGGGATGGAAAGACAAACGGTGACGCAACAGCGCCAGCAGGCAAATACACCATTACTGTTACCGGAAAAGATACGAATAATCAGAGTTTTAACATCGCGACGTCAATCAGCGGAGTCGTTGACAAGGTTGATCTGACGACATCACCGGCGACCGTCATGATCGGGACAATCGGAATTCCGATGGATCGAATTAAAACGATCGGCAACGGATCCTAACCGCCCGGGAAAAAATTTTCGTTTCCTCAAAACAACGCGCGGAATTTAGCTCTTTTTTAAGCGGACGCCATTATGGTCAATCTGAAGACTGGTCAGTTGATGATGTATGAGCGTGCTATGACCGATGTATACCGACCGCGTGTTAAATATGTAATTGGCCCGGATGGAAGTCCGCTGACCGTTGCAGATCTTCCACCAAGTGGCACACGCCGCTGGGTAATTCGACGCAAAGCAGAAGTTGTCGCCGCTGTCCGTGGTGGCCTTCTGAGCCTTGATGAAGCTTGCACGCGTTATGCTTTGACCGTCGAAGAGTTTCTCGCTTGGCAGTCCTCCATAAATGAGCACGGCCTCGCCGGACTGCGAACCACTCGCATCCAGCAATACCGCCAGTAAGAATAATTACTTTAAGTCAATTTTATAAAATTATGAGTGGATTTTATTAAAAAATCCACCTAAGCTTTTTATGTTAACCATTTGATAACCATAATTCGGCAAATATTGCCTAGCTTCATACCCACTGACGTTACGTCTTTTGGTGAGCGGGAGATTTTTGAACGTGAACAGTATTATGGAACAAATGGCCAAATTCGGCATCGTCCGACTTGCTGTGTTGGCATTGGTTGCTATCTCCCTGTTGTCATTTTTCGGCTTTATCATGTTTCAGGCGTCTCAACCGACGCTGTCCGTCCTTTACATCGATCTTGCTCCGGAAGACTCATCTGCGATCATTACTGAACTTGACGCCCAAAATATAAAATATGAGTTGCGTGACGAGGGTCGGACAATTCTCGTGCAAAAGAGTGAAGTGCCACGACTGAGACTTGATTTGGCGTCGAAGGGCGTTCCAACCTCGGGTGTGGTTGGCTACGAGATTTTCGACAAATCCGATACTTTTTCAGCAACCAGTTTTGTTCAAAACATCAACCAGCTTCGTGCCTTGGAGGGCGAGTTGGCCCGCTCGATTAAAACAATCGGCAATGTTCAAGCCGCGCGCGTTCACCTTGTTCTGCCCGAGCGGCGGATTTTTGAGCGTGATAAACAACCGCCCCGAGCATCAATTGTATTAAAGACGCGTGGTGAGCTTTCTGCCGGGCAAATTGTTGCGATTCGCCGCTTGGTTGCCTCGGCCGTTGAAGGATTGAAGTCCGAAAATGTATCGATTGTCGACGAACAGGGACGCCTATTGGCAGATGGCACAAGTGGCGCCGACGGCCTTTCCGTCATGTTTGATGAAAAGCAATTGAATTTTGAAAAACGCCTTCGGGAGCAGGTAGAAAGCATCGTGGCAAGTGTCGTTGGACTGGGACGAGCTCGCGCCAGGTTGCGGCAGAAATGGATAATAACAAAATCCAGCAAACTTCCGAAACGTTTGATCCGGAAACACGTGTCGTACGATCAACCCAAAACAGGAACGAAGATCAAACAACTACGGAGGTTCTTGACGGTCAGGTCACCGCTTCGCGACAACTTCCCGGCGCTCAACCAACTAACACGAACCAAAGGGACGCCTCGACTAAATCCGAGGAAACAATCAATTATGAAATTTCAAAGACGACGCGCACCGAAATGATTGAGGGTGGTCGCGTCAAGCGCCTTTCGGTCGCTGTGTTGGTTGATGGAACCTATACTCGAAATGCCGAGGGACAGGTAACTTATCAACCACGCGAGCAAGCAGAACTTGAGAGAATTATCGCTGTTGTAAAGTCCAGCATCGGTTTTGATGCCAAAAGAGGTGACCAGGTCGAAGTTGCGAATTTACGGTTTGCTGAAGCACCGGAGGTCATTCCCGAAACCGCCGAAGCACCTTGGTATGATCCGAGCAGACTAGACCTAAACCGGTTGAGCCAACTGGGAATACTCGCCTTCATCTCGTTGATCGTCACATTCGTGATCGGCCGCCCACTCATGCGTGCGCTTCTGGGAGGTGGACGTTCTGGCCGATCCGATAAAATGGCGAATAACGAACCGGAAATGCAGCAACTCATGACAAATCCGCTGGATCAAATCGGTGGCCTTGTGGCGGGGAACCAAGAAATATACTGGCATTTGGATCGAAACCACAAGGAGGTTTTGGGCGATGCAATCGACGAAAAGTCACCTTCGGCTGAAACATCTCCCGATGGCATGATGACCGATGAAGTGCCGATTACTGACTCGCTAAAAATGGACGATCTGAAAATAGAGGTTGGCTATGCTTTGATGCCGTTAGTGAACAGTGGCACCGGCTCCGATAAACTGACAGAACAAATCAAAGCACTTCGACGCACATTGGCCAGTGAACTTGGGTTCGTCATGCCTCCAGTGCGAATTCTTGATAATGTTATGCTTCAATCGAACAATTATATTATCAAAGTGAAGGAGGTTGAGGCAGGACAAGGAGATGTCTACCCCGGACAACTCATGGCTATGGATCCATCCGGTGCTCAGGTTCGTCTGCCCGGTCAACACGTTCTTGAACCCACCTTTGGTCTTCCGGCAACGTGGATTGACTCATCGCTCCGCGAAGAGGCGCAGATGCTCGGCTATACTGTCGTTGATGCGGCCACAGTGATCGCAACGCACATCACCGAAGTCATCAAGAGCAATGTTGCCGAACTCCTCAGCTATGCCGACGTCCAGAAGCTAATCCGCGACCTGCCCAAAGATCACTCGGAGTTGGTCAAGGATATGGTGCCAAGCCAGATCAGTGCCACTGGCGTCCAGCGTGTACTGCAGGGACTTCTCAACGAGCGTGTATCGATCCGCGATCTCGGCACCATCCTTGAGGGAATATCGGATGCGGTAAATTCAACGAAAAGCACCCGCGAAATTATTGAAATGGTTCGCCAGCGCCTCGCACGGCAATTATGCGGCCAATACACAACGCCCGCGGGGCAGCTTCCAATTATCACCCTATCGCCGCAGTGGGAAACCGCTTTTGCCGAATCGATCGTCGGACAAGGCGACGACCGTCACCTTGCGATGCAGCCCTCTAAATTAACCGAATTCGCAACGCAAATCCGGGAAAAATTCGAGGAAGCCGCACGCCAGGGAGAAATGCCGGTGCTTGTCACATCCGCTTTTGCCCGGCCGTTTATTCGCTCCATCGTCGAACGCTTCCGTCGCGAGACGCCCGTCTTATCACAAGCTGAAATTCATACCCGCGTCCGATTAAAAACTGTGGGAAGTCTATGATCTGTCAATGGTGATCAGCTTATCTGATCTCGCTTCAGGAGTTGCAGCAATTTTTGCCGTTCAAAAACAATCACGACGACACATGCAAACAAAAGTGGAATCAAAAGATACAGCAGGCGAAAAACGAGGAGCGCCGCAATGACATCCGAGGCAGAGACATCAGGCATCGCTTTCAGAAACACAAATTCGAGAACACCCAAACCACCGGGTGCGTTTGACAGAAGCGCGGCGGAAAATGACCCGAGAAATACGCCGGCCACAACAAAGAAGCCTGGATTACCTGCCTCCGGCAAAGCGAAATAAATAATGCCCGCGGCACCAAGCAATTCGATGGGGGCGGCAAACAATTGACGCAAAACGATCATCGGTCGGGGATATATCAGTTCATATCGTCCAATCCGCATCGGGCGGAAACGCATTACCGAGCCAAGGACATAAAGCCCGACAAGCATCAAAAGGCCAAAACCCGCGATTCGCCCTGATGTTTCCGGGATGTCAAACAACCGGGTGACCAGTTCCGGTTCACCGATCAGGACAAAGCCGCCAAGCATGATTGTGCCAAGACCAAAGGTGAAGGAGCACAATGCCACCAGAATGCCGATTTCGACTGCATTCAACCCCTTGGTCGAATAGGCCCTGTACCGGACAGCGGCGCCCGAGATAACGGAAGCACCGATATTATGAGACAACGCATAGGTCGTAAATGAAACGAGCGAAATAAAGCCCCAGCCGAGCGGTTTGCCCAAATGCAGCAGTGCGATCCGGTCATACCAGGCAAGGGCACCATAGGCCACCAGCGTCGCGCCAACGGCGAGCGCCCAACGATGCAACGGAATAGCCGCAAGACTATTCAGCACATCGACCGCAGACAGGCTCTTCAATTCATTAAAAAGCAGCCATCCGGATAAAAGGACGGCAGCAACGCCTATCAAGGGCCAGACAAAATCAAGTGCTCGCTTCATGAATTGAACCTATCCGGAAGCGTGAGAGAATCCACCTGACGGATTCAATCACTCCATTAAGCTCCTATCACTGCATCAGTGACACTGGAACGACAAGAGGCTTCCTGTCCAATACGTACCTGCATCCATGATAAACTGACGCAAAGCCCAACGAACACGCTGAATGCTCAGCAGCTGATCGGTATCTCTCCCATCGGCAAAATCACGCGCGTGCCATCCGGAGACCAATCCGGTCCATTTCCGATTGCTCGCGAACTGCTTCGGCAACCCGCTCTTTGAGCTGCTCGCGATCATCAAGAATCTCGAATTTCTTCAAGTCTTCAAACGCCTCTTCCAACTCCAGCCGCGCAGCCTCAAGTTGCCCGCGCATCTCGTCAGCAGACTGGATCAGATTATCGCGACGTTGCAAAGCAGCTCTCGCATAGGTCGGATAGGCAAAATGGGTACGATCCGCTATGCCGGCACGAGCTTCTTCACTGGCAATTTCGCGATCAAGCTCCGTTGCCATTCGTTCAAATTCGGCCACCATCGTTTCGATCTGCGACAATTTACGCCGCTTCTCGTCGACCTGAAAGCGCTTCAAGCGCAGTAATGTATCACGCGACTTCATGCTCACTCTCTAGTTCCGCAAACCCGATAATGGCTTGCTCTTGTCCGTTGTCATGTTGCAGAAACGCCAACGATCTCTGCCAGTCTCGAATAAGTATCGCTCATTGAAGTTGACTCTTCCTTACCTTGGCGAAGAAAATCATCGAGCAACGGATAAAGTTTGATGGCTTCATCAACTTCTGCCGACGACCCTGCCCTGTAAGCGCCCAACCGGATCAACTCCTCCATGTCGGCATAGGTCGATAAAATCGACCTTGCACGTTGAATACTCGGCCAATATTCCGGATCACAGGATCTTGGCATGGAACGGGATATTGACTGCAAAACATTAACAGCAGGATACCGACCTCGCGCAGCTATCGCCCGCTGCATGACAATATGGCCATCCAGAATGCCTCTTACCGCATCCGCGATCGGTTCATTATGATCATCGCCATCGACAAGAACCGTAAAAAGCCCTGTGATCGTCCCTTCATCGATGCCGGGGCCCGCCCGTTCCAACAGTCGGGGAAGCTCCGTAAAAACGGTTGGCGTATAACCCTTTGTTGTTGGTGGCTCACCCGCCGCAAGCCCGATTTCACGTTGCGCCATCGCAAAGCGGGTAACGCTGTCCATCATACACAGGACATTGAGGCCCTGATCCCTGAAATACTCGGCCACTGAAAGCGTCAGATAAGCCGCCTGCCTACGCATAAGAGCAGGTTCATCGGAGGTCGCTACTATAACGACCGACCGCGCAAGGCCGGCCTCGCCCAGATCTTCCTGTAAAAACTCCTGGACCTCACGGCCTCGTTCCCCGATTAATCCAATCACCGCCACATCGGAAGCAGCGTTTCGCGCGAGCATTGACAGCAAAACCGATTTCCCGACACCGGAACCGGCAAAGATCCCCATGCGCTGCCCTTTGCAGCAGGTCAGGAAAGAATCGAGCACGCGAACGCCCATCTGGAATGGCGGACCAAGACGGCGCCGCGAATGGGCCGGTGGCGGATCGGCCCTGAAAGGCATGAAGTTTACCCCAGCCCCCAATGCCCCGCCTGAGTCAATTGGCTCACCCAACCCGTTCAGAACACGCCCGAGCCATGAATGATCAGGAAAGACACCCGATGGCCGATCTGTCACCAGCGCGCGCATTCCGCGCCTCAGCCCGTCAACATTGCCGAATGGCATTGCAAGGGCATATTCCGGTGTGACACCGATAATCTCGGCCATGACAAACTTGCCAGCACCGGTTTCGATGCGGACACGCCCCCCGATTTCCATCAATTCAAGCGGGCCGACGATCTCGATCAGAAGCCCGCGAATGCCTGCAACCCGTCCGAAAATCTCGAACGAATCAATTCTGTCGAGGCCGGCAATCAGCGCGTTGATTCGGCTTTCTGGAGTTAGGTTCATCCTAAAATGCCCCCCATCGAACAAAAATTCGGTCAGTCACGCAAAAACTGGAAAAAAAATTTATTAACCGCTACAGCTTCCGCTGAAGAGAATCAACGACTCATAGCATTGAGTCAATTGAATCACTTAGCAACTAATCTTAAAGTTGAAATTCAGCGCAGAACAATCAAATTGTAATTAGAAATTCAAGAATTTATCACGAATTTCATATCACAATGATTTTAAGACTTGCAGGAATGAATCACTATTTGTTAACCATTCCGCGATAATTTTTTGATAACCGAAGCGCGAGTTTCGCGAACATCTGCTGCGATCGATCATGGCGGCAAGTTTGGCGGACTGGACTGGAACGGGACTGGGAACTGACAATGCGCGTATTGCTTATTGAAGACGACAGCGCAACAGCGCAGAGCATCGAGTTGATGCTCAAATCCGAGAATTTCAACGTCTATACGACGGATCTCGGAGAAGAAGGTATCGATCTTGGAAAGCTCTATGATTACGATATCATATTGTTGGACCTAAACCTTCCCGATATGTCAGGCTACGAGGTGTTGAGAAGTCTCCGTGTTGCGAAGGTCAAAACACCGATTTTAATCCTGTCAGGTTTGGCCGGTATTGAAGACAAAGTACGTGGACTTGGTTTCGGGGCAGATGACTACCTCACAAAGCCCTTCCACAAAGACGAATTGGTAGCACGCATTCAGGCCATTGTCCGCCGGTCCAAAGGACATGCACAATCCGTTATCATTACAGGTGATCTCACGGTGAACCTTGACCAGAAGACGGTCGAGGTTGGCGGTGCGCGGGTGCATTTGACCGGCAAAGAATACCAAATGCTCGAACTCTTGAGCCTCCGTAAGGGAACAACGCTCACGAAAGAGATGTTCTTGAACCATCTCTACGGCGGGATGGACGAGCCCGAGCTCAAGATTATCGACGTTTTCATCTGCAAGCTTCGTAAAAAACTCGCCAACGCTTCGGAAGGCCGCAATTACATTGAAACGGTATGGGGACGCGGTTACGTTCTCCGGGAATTTGCTGACGAAGCAGTTCTTCTTTCAGCCTGAGTTCGTGCCAGATAAATTAAAAAAGCCCCGCTTCAGCGGGGCTTTTTTAATCGTGTGAGCGTGAACTCAACGCGCTTCGATCATGACCATATCGTCATGGAGTTTAAACGTCACCGTCATGTTGGCAGCCTTTGCCAATAGTCCCGCATAATAAGGCTGGATCGCATGCGCATCGACGCCGTTACTTCCGGCCCGACCTGCGATGAGATCCTCGAAATGAGGTGGAATACGTGGACTCACACCTTTCGCAGCAATCTTGATCACAACGCGTTCTTCGTCCTTTTCCAACGTCATGGTCATCTCTCCCCCGCGAGGGATCGCATGGGAAGCAACCATCAACAAATTGAGCAATAATTTCACAATGTTTTTCGGAAGATATTCGCGTGGTGCCTGCCATACGAGAGAAACCCGATCATCCTGAATAAATCCACGAGCAACCTGTTCGGCATCACCGAGATCAATGGATGAACCAGCTGAGCCAGCGGCGCCGAAAGCAATCCGCGCAAATTGCAATCTTGCCGAGGCCTGCTTTGCACTTTTGCGGATCAGATCATTTGCGAATTCACGCATTGACCCGTCTTTTTCATCGTCAAGCACCTCCAACCCGTTCACGATCGCACCAACCGGACTGATAACATCGTGACAAACCCGACTGCACAACAGGGCCGCGAGATCCAGTGGATCAAGTGTTACTTTGACTGTTTCTGAAACATCCATCTTGCCTTAAATCTCCCTGTCCGAAGAAACGCGCACATTGGCAGCGTTTCACTAAATTATCTGGCGGGCAACACGCCTAGAGAGCAATACTGGCTTGCCAAGGACATGCCTACCGTAGAATCATGTGCTGAAATGATTCGCCTACGGGAGTCTTGCACAACCGGTAACGGATTGTTACAGCTCCCGGAAATAAGAGTGTGATAATCCCAAAATTTTCACTCGGAACAGGACACGCCATGAAGTTGATACGTTTTCTCAGTCTCGGCCTCGCCCTGACATTCGCAGCGGCAACATATCCGGCAATCGCTCAAACAAAACCTCAACCGGAAAAGCCGCTCGGGTCATCTGCCGCGGCACCTGCTCCTTTCAAAACGGATGATCTCGTCAAAACGGGCCATAAGTTTTTCGGCAGCCTGTCGCAGGGCTTAGCGTCGGCCATTGAAGCTGCGGTTTCGCGATGGGGCCAGCCAAACGGTTATATTCTGGGCCAGGAGGCATCAGGTGCCTTCGTCGGCGGTCTTCGTTACGGCGAGGGTACGCTTTATACAAAGAACGCCGGCGATCGGCCCGTCTTCTGGCAGGGACCGTCGGTCGGTTTCGATTTTGGTGGGCAAGGTGCCCGCACCATGATGCTTGTCTATAATCTTCCGTCGACGGAAGGTATCTACCGGAGGTTTGGTGGTGTCGATGGATCAGCCTTTTTTGTTGGCGGGTTTAGCGCGACAGCGTTGATTTCCGAAAACATCGTCGTCGTGCCGATCGGCTCCGGCGTCGGCGCGCGGCTTGGTGTGAATTTTGGCTATCTGAAGTTCACGAATGAAAGTACTTGGAACCCGTTCTGATCGGTTTTCAAAACGCTATGACAGGCCCGAAAGGGCCTGTCTGAGATCTGCGATCAAATCATCGGGATGCTCCAACCCGACCGAGAGACGCACCAGCCCGTCGCCAATGTCCATTTCAGCGCGCTCTTCAGGGGTAAAACGCTGATGCGTTGTAGTCGCCGGATGCGTGATCAAACTCTTGGCATCCCCGAGATTGTTCGAGATCCGGATCAATTCCAACGCGTTCATCATTTTGAAGGCGGCAGCTTTTCCGCCCTTGAGTTCAAATGCAATCAGCGTGGAGCCGCCCGACATTTGCCGCTTGATGATATCCGCCTGAGGGTGATCCGCACGTTCACAATAGATCACTCGGGAAAATTCGTCGCGCCCGGCAAGAAAATCTGCAAGTGTGGCGGCACTGCGCGTCTGTCGCTCGACCCGCAAAGGTAATGTCTCCAACCCTTTCAACAAAACCCACGCATTGAAAGGCGACAGCGCCGGTCCGGTCTGCCTCAGCAACGTCTTGATATGGGCATCGATACCCAGCAGCAAAAGCCGTTGCCGCATCGACGTTGCAAAGACAGTGGATCAAATATAAACATATAAAATATGTACTTTATATAAATTTCCAATTTTATTTGTCAAATAAATTAAAAGCCTGTATCATTCGTTTAATCGAAAAGACCAATCGCTATCGGACAATGCTACACCATGCCCTTTTTGAACGTCACCGACCGAGCAGGAACGAAACATACGCTGGAAACCGTCGAAGGTTGGCGCGTGATGGAAATTCTTCGCGACTACAAAGTCGGAATCGAGGGAATATGCGGTGGTTCATGCGATTGCGGGAGCTGTCACGTGGTCATTGCCCCTGAATGGCGGGACCGTCTGCACCCTGCCCGCGACGAGGAAATCGACCGCCTCGATCAATTGCCCCTCCTCCATCGCGGTTCCCGCCTCGCCTGTCAGATCATCTGGTCGGATGATCTTGACGGCCTGAGCCTGACAATTCCGGAAGCATAAAATGGCAAAAGCCCCACCTTTCCCGTCCATTCTGATCGCCAATGACTTGATCGACGGCGATGTCATTTTTGCAAGTGCCTCGGGCTGGGTTCGTCATCATGCGGATGCCCGCATTGCAATAACGGCAGCAGACGCCGGGGCGCTGCTTGAAGTGGCCGCAAAGGCGCTGGCCAACAATGAAATCGTCGATCCTTATCTCGTCGAGGTGGCGGTTGGTGCCGACGGAATTCCCGAGCCCATTCATTATCGCGAAAAAATGCGGACGCTCGGGCCAAGCATTCGCACCGACCTCGGCAAACAAGCGGAACGCGGAGCACGCAATGTATCACTATGACGAATTCGACCGCAGCTTTGTTCAAGAACGTGTCGCGGAATTCCGTGCCCAAGTTGCCCGCAGGCTGGATGGCTCGCTCACCGAGGATGAATTCAAACCCTTGCGGCTGATGAACGGCCTCTATCTCCAGTTGCACGCCTATATGCTCCGCATTGCCATCCCCTATGGCACCTTGTCTTCGATTCAAATGCGCCAATTGGCCATGATCGGCGATCGCTGGGACAAGGGTTACGGGCACTTCACGACGCGCCAGAACATCCAGTTCAACTGGCCGAAACTCGCTGATGTTCCCGACATGCTGCAAGCCCTGGCAGATGTCGACATGCACGCAATCCAGACGTCCGGAAATTGCATTCGCAATGTCACTGCCGACCATTTTGCCGGTGTTGCGGCGGACGAAGTCGAAGATCCCCGCCCGACGGCTGAACTCATGCGGCAATGGTCGAGCCTGCATCCTGAATTCAGCTTTCTCCCGCGCAAATTCAAGATTGCGATCACCGGCGCCCAGCATGACCGCGCCGCGATCAAGGCGCATGACATCGGCATTCGCATTCTCCGCCATCCCCAGAGTGGAGAAACCGGTTACGAGATCAGTGTCGGCGGTGGCCTCGGGCGGACGCCCATGATCGGCAAAACCATCCGCGATTTCCTCCCCAAAGCGGATTTGCTGCCCTATCTCGAAGCCCTCATGCGGGTCTACAACGCGGAAGGGCGGCGCGATAACAAATACAAGGCCCGCGTCAAAATTCTCGTCCATGAAATCGGCATCGAACCCATGCGAGCGGCAGTCGAGGCCGAATTCACTGCGACCAATCGGGATGCGGTTGCGCCAGACTCTGCCGAAATCGGCCGTATCGAACAGGCTTTCATGCCACCCGCTTATGAACGCCTGCCGGATGAAAGTGCCTTTCTCGCGCGCCACAGCGCAGCGAATGCCGAATTTGCGCAATGGGTCGCGGTCAATACCTTCGGCCACAAGCAACCGGGCTATTCAGCCGTCACCGTCTCCTTGAAGCCCATTGGCGGCGCACCGGGCGATGCGACATCCGACCAGATGCGCGCTCTCGCCGATGCGGCTGACGCTTTCAGTTTCAGTGAATTGCGCGTCACCCATCACCAGAACATCGTGCTCCCGAATGTCAAAAAAGACGATCTGTTCGAACTCTGGCAGCGCCTTGCGGCCCATGAGCTTGCGACCGCAAATATTGGACTCATCTCCGATATCATCGCTTGCCCGGGAATGGATTATTGCTCGCTGGCAACGGCGCGTTCGATCCCGATTGCCCAAGCCATCGCGCAGCGCTTCGCATCACCCGAGCGCCAGCGCACCATTGGCGAGTTGGGCATCAAGATTTCGGGCTGCATCAATGCCTGCGGCCATCATCATGTCGGCAATATCGGCATTCTCGGGCTCGAAAAATCCGGAGCCGAGAGCTACCAGATCACACTCGGCGGTGATGCCACCGAAACAGCAGCAATCGGCGAACGGCTCGGGCCCGGTGTAGGCGCAGACGACATCCCCGATACGCTGGAACGGATCGTCGACATCTACCTTGCCGAGCGGTCACCGGATGAGCGCTTCATCGATACCTATCGCCGTGTCGGTATTGACCGCTTCAGAGGAGCCATCCATGCCCTTGATTCATGAAAACAAGTTTGTCCCCGATCACTGGCAAAGACTGGCTGATGATCAACCGGTTCCGGCAGATGGCAAAATCATCATCCCGCTTCAGCGACTTGACGAGGCGCGGCAGGTGCGAGGGAGTGCACTTGGGTCAATCGGCATCCACCTTGCCAATATTGCCCGGATTGACGATGTGATCCCGCTCCTTCCAAACTTGCCGCTGATCTCGATTGCCTTTCCGGCCTTCAGCGACGGGCGCGGCTTCAGCCTAGCCAAACGCCTCCGCCGCCTCGGCTTCAAAGGCACGCTCCGCGCCCATGGCCCGTTGATTGCCGATCAATATCCACACGCTTTGGCCTGCGGTTTTGATGAAATCGATATCAGTGAAAGCCATGCACTGCGCCATCGCGAAGCCCACTGGCGTGCCGCCACAGGATCGATTAGTTTAGGGTATCAACGCGGCTATGTACGGTCCGGAACAATTCTGGACAGGCGGGCCGCTTCCAGGCGTGCTTGATGTCCCGAACCCCTACTGAGACCCGACCCTCCCGAATTGCGCCTCTTGCAAAACTTCCGGTGTTTTTCGGATTATCCGGTCGACGGGTCATCCTCGCTGGTGGCTCGGAAGCAGCAGCGTGGAAAGCCGAATTGCTGGCCGCGGCGGGTGCGAAGGTCGAAGTTTATGCCGAGCACTTCTGCGACGAATTGAGTGAGCTCGCAGCTGACGTCACACAAGGCCAAATCACGCTCCACCACCGACCTTGGTCGATCGACATCTTCCCGCACGCCGCACTCGCAATCTGTGCCACCGAAAATGATGCCGAGGCTTGGGCGTTTCGGTGCGCCGCCCAATCTGCCGGCATTCCGTGCAATGTCGTGGATCGCCCTGCCTTTTGCGATTTCAATTTCGGCGGCATCGTCAATCGCTCGCCATTGATCATCGGTATTTCGACGGATGGCGCCGCACCCGTCTTTGGGCAGGCCATCCGCGCGAAGCTTGAAGCCATTCTTCCAAAAGGCTTCTCCCGCTGGGCAGATGCCGCACGCGCATGGCGGCCCTCGGTTCAGGCGCTTGGCCTGTCGTTTCAAGGACGGCGCCGCTTTTGGGAACGCTTCACCGAGCAAGCCCTCGCCCGACCGGACGAGATGCCGAACGATTCGCTCCGTGATGTACTCGTGGATCAGAGCCGGAACGAGACCTCCGCGCCTGAAACCGGCCATGTCATGCTGGTTGGTGCCGGCCCGGGCGACCCCGAACTTCTCACCCTCAAAGCGCTGCGTGCGCTCCAATCCGCCGATATCGTCCTCTATGACGACCTTGTCTCCCGCGATGTGCTGGATTTTGCCCGCCGCGAAGCCAAAACCATGCTTGTCGGGAAGACGGGACATGGCCCGTCCTGCAAGCAGGAAGACATTAACCGCCTCATGGTCGCATTCGCCTTGCAGGGAAAACGCGTCGTCCGCCTGAAAAGCGGCGACCCGATGATTTTTGGCCGTGCCTCGGAGGAAATCGAGGCCTGTCGTGCAGCCGGCGTCTCGATCGAGGTTATACCCGGAATCACAACGGCCCAAGGTGTTGCAAGCCGCCTGACCCGATCACTGACGCATCGCAAAACCGCCCGCCGTCTGCAATTCATGACGGGGCACGACCATTCAGGCCAATTACCCGATGACATTGACTGGAATGCCATTGCCGACCCAAAAGCAACCACGGTCGTCTATATGCCGGGGAAAACGCTCGCAACCCTGTCTGACGCCGTTCTCCGCCATGGCCTGCCGCCTGATATCCCCGCACTCGCCGTATTCAACGCCACGCGCCCAGATGAACGTGTGATCGAGGCGACCATCGCGACACTTCCCGACGAGTTGGCAAAGGCCGCCATTAAGGGCCCCGTGATCGTCATCTTCGGCAATGCCGTCGGATATACACAGGAAGTCGTGTTGACGGGCGACCAGTCGCAACCTGCCACAGAGATTTCCGAGCTTGAAGGCGTTCCCGTCAGGCCGCGCGCCCGAAAAGGAAATTCTTGATCTTCTTGAACCGCGTCGAAACCGAATGCCGACGCTGCTCGCGATCAACCACAGCCTGCTCCGTCACCCAATTCATCTGAACAACCCGCCGCTGCCCCTCATAAGGCTTGTGGCCGTGCCATGAATGATCGGATCGTTTGAACACGAGCAATGTTCCGTTTGACGGTGGAACTTCCGCGGCAAAATTTTCGAGATCCGTCCCGCTGCGCAAAATGCGGAGCTTGCCACCCTCGGATACCCACGCATCATTCAGATAAAGCAAAACCGTAATGATCTTTGTTTCACTGTCCGTGTGGATACTGCCATCCGTCCCGCGCAGAAAGCCCCGCACCGTATACATGGTCGGGCGACCTGTCAGGTCGATATCGAACTTCTTCTCGATCGCACGCCGGAAAGGCTCTTTCTGCAATTCATCGAGCATGGCCTTGAAACGCCCCTCGATCTTGAGCTCGGAAGGCGGATGCGAGCCTGCCCCGGGTACAGCCGGAAAATCTGCCATAATCGATGCAAACGCATCTGGCTTGACGAAGTTCTCGACAATCAGAAACTCATAAGGATCTTTCTGGAAAGGCGCATGTTCCAAAGCATCATAATCGAGATATGACATTGTCAAAACCATATTTCCAGATGCAAATTTCTACCCTTGCGGCAACTACTAGAGAATTAGTTATCATTTTAGAAAAAAAGACGCAAGATAAATATAAAGCGTAGCTTTGCGCACCTCTGACCGGCAATCAAACACAAGACTTTATTGCCAGAATCATTGCTGTCGGACGCGACAACTGGTATCTGGAGATGCAATTTTGAACAGGACATCGCGTTGCTCAAGCAACTCATCAATCCGAAAAAACGCCAAAGGCGTCGCGCGGCCAGCCTCAAGCGCTGGAATCGCCCCGTTGATACGTTTCGTCGCTGGATCAGGGCTTGGATCAACATGGTCCTCGTCGATCACGGCATTTTTCGCCTGTTTTATCTCAACCGGCATCGCGTGACCCCGCAATTCTGGCGTGCCGCGCAACCAACACCGGGCCAGATTCGTCAGGCAGCCCGCGATGGCGTCCGTACGATCATCAATCTGCGCGGCGGACGGGAATTCGGCTCATGGCCCCTCGAGCGCGATATCTGCGAAAAACTTGATCTCAAACTCGTCGATTTCACCATTCGATCCCGCGGAGCGCCTGATCGCGAGCGTATCGCGTCAGCGGCCAAATTCTTCGAGTCACTCGAATATCCCGTCCTCGCGCATTGCAAATCGGGCGCGGACCGGGCCGGTTTTATGTCCACACTCTTCCTGCTCGTGCATGAAAAGCGCCCGCTGGACGAAGCTATACGCCAACTATCCGCGTGGTACGGACATTTCAAATTCGCCAAGACCGGCATTCTCGACGAATTTTTCGAACAATATCGCCGGACCGGCCTTGAGAAGGGCATCGACTTTCAGACATGGATTGAAAAAATCTATGATCCTGTTGCATTGGAACGCGATTTCAAGCCGAACCGGATCGCCGATTGGCTCGTCGATCGCGTACTCCGGCGGGAATAGCTGCCGCGTTCCTGCGCTGTTTTGCGGGCAAAATCCAAACGCTTAAGTTGATCCCGCTCACGCAAAGCCCTACTATTTTGCGAAAGCCCTGAAGGGCACTCATTCGGAGGAAACAAAAGCATGACCAAGCACAAACGCGTAGCAATTCTCGGCATTTTTGTTGCAGATCTGGCCTTCCGCGCCAGCCGTCCCCCTGCAATTGGCGAGACGATCATCGGATCAGGCTTTGCGATGGGCCCGGGCGGCAAGGGTTCTAATCAGGCTGTCGCAGCCGCGCGCGCCGGTGCCCATGTCGCCTTCATCTCCAAGCTTGGCGCGGACTCCTTCGGCGATATCGCCTTGAAAACATGGCAAGCCGAGGGTATCGAGACACTTGTTCCCCAAACAACAGACAATCCAACCGGCGCCGCCTATATTTTCGTGAATGACCGAACCGGTGAAAATGCCATCATCGTCGTTCCGGGTGCGGCAGGAACGATTTCGCCGGACGACATTGAGAGCGCCCGCGCCAGTATCGAAACCGCCAGTGTGTTCGTCACCCAATTGGAGCAACCCATTCCGGCCGCTGTCCGCGCTTTGGAGATTGCGCGAGCTGCTGGCGTCACGACCATCCTCAACCCGGCCCCAGCCGCTCCGCTTGATCGCGCGATCTATGCGCTTTGTGATTACATGACGCCGAACGAATCGGAGGCCTCCATGCTCACGGGCATCGAAGTGGTCGACATCGAAACCGCGCGCAAGGCCGGCGATGTTCTTCTCTCGTGGGGGTGCGGGTGTGCGCTGATCACGCTCGGCGAAAAGGGGTCCTTGTTCCATAGCAAGGAGATCTCGGAAGCCATTCCCGTGTTCAGCATTGGCCCTGCAATCGATACGACCGGAGCGGGCGATGCGTTCAATGGCGGGTTTGCTGCAGCCCTTTCCCGCGGGATGGCCCCGATAGCCGCTGCCCGTTTTGGCTCGGCAACAGCAGGAATCTCGGTCACACGATCAGGCACGGCACCGGCCATGCCGACACTCGCTGAAATCGAAGCATTATTGGCTACCAAAGCCTAGCCGCGCATTACCGACCCAATCTTTTCCTGCATCTCGGATGCCTCTTTGGCGTTAAGCGCGCCAAAGGCAAGGTGGATATCGTATGTGGCACCCGGAGCGATGCTCAGCACATTCCCCTTCGCCTTTTCGGCATGATAGCCGTCCGCCTCCGCGGTTCCCGGCAAGAACAGCCCCAGCGCGTCCTGATCCGCCGTCCGCGTGATCCAGCGCACGCCACGGCCCAGCTCCGTCGGCTTGTGACTGATAAAATCAGCCGATCCGTCAGGCATGAGCTGCAGACTATGCGCCCAACCGGACGCGTCTGATTTGAAATCCATCCCCATGACAAGCTCGGGGTCAATCGCCCGACCTGCCTCCATTTTCCGGTGCAACGCCGGATTTGTCTGCAGCGCAGCAATCAAATCTCGATGCGCGGCACTTGGCTTGAAGAAACCCGGAACGGTCGCCCGTACCCGCACATGCTTCGGATCATCCGGCGCTGTATCCACTAGCGTCGCGCCATCCACGGGGCGGAAATTCACATGGGCGAGATACATGAAATCCATCGGCGTATTCTTCAGATTATGCACCTGCAACGACATGCCAATCCGTCCTCCGGTCGCATTCAGCCGAATCATCGGACGGGCGCGGTAATTATACGAAAATGCAACCGTGTGGCGGTAGCTTCCTGTCATCGCCATATACGCACCGGCAGCATCATGCCCAACGATCAGTTCTGCTTCCTGAAACCGCGCATTCGGCAATTCACCGTGCAACGGATGATGATCCTCCGCGCCCGGATTACCCATCGCGGTTGCCCCGCAATGGAGCAAAAATGCGCCGTAATTCGCCAGATAGGTCGTCGTGTCGATCGGATCATCAAACATCGATCGCATTGTCAACCGACGTCCAAAAAACGTCGCGTCCCAAATCTGCTGACCATGGAATGGCAGCAGGATCATCTCGCCATCGGCGTTCGAAATTCTCAGCGCCTTCACACCGCTCGCATAAACAAACGCACTCGCTGTCATACCGCCGGATTTCACAATCACGGTCTCTGCGCGTGAATACTCGATAGCGTTCAGATTGATCAGGGTCGTATCAGGCTGGATCGAAGGCATTGGTGTCATCCTCGGCTAGGGTCGATAATCCAATTATCACGGGTATTCGGTTTGAAGTGATCAGACTGCGTGAACGTCTAAGATGACTACTTCCCGGTGCCGTTAGTCAATCCCCGAACACCATGTCACGCGAGAATAATCCTGCCGGGCCCCGTCAGCGGAATTTGGTCACTTGATCCGGAAGCAAAAGTTTTTTTGCCGTCACCTCGTCAGTCACGAGAACAGACACCGTTTTTCGCTGCAAAGCCGCCCGAAGCACCGTAATTTTATCATCACCGCCCGACGCCAAAATCACGGTCGGCACGTGACGCAAATCATCCAACGACATCGCCAAAACGCTGCGATTGAGGGAATGATCAATCACGTCGCCATTCGCATCGATCCAATGGGCACAAAAATCGCCCACTGCCCCTGCTTCCAACAAGGATTTTACATCAGGTTCACTGATCAACCCCAATTGCCGCATGGTTGCATCATGATGAAGCGAGCCCACCGACATAAGCGCAATATCGATATTGCGCGCATGAGCAAATGCATCCCGCACACCGGATTGGCTCCTGAGTACCTGCGCTGTCTCCTCGGTATCGGCAAAAACCGGTGCGGCAATATAAAAGCATTGCGCGTCATAAACATCCGCCAGCCGGGATGCCGTCTCATAGGCGTTCATGACAGAACCGCGTGTCAGGCCTCCGAGCAAAGAAACCACCGACAAATCACGCACAACCCGCCGTTCCACGGAACGAACCGACAGGCGAAGCGTGCGCCCCCATCCCACGCCGACAGACATCCCGTCGCCGATCCGGTCGGACAAGACCGCACCCGCCGCCGTCGCAATCATCTGCGGGATCAATGAGACATCATCGGGCTTCGGCACCACCACCGCCTGATCCAGCCCGAACTTCCGCTCCAAGGCGGCTTCTGTCTCGACAGAAAGTGCTGAATTCACCCGCACCTGAACGATGCCGCGCTCACGCGCCTGCGCAAGAATTCGGTTCACACGCACCCGGTTCAACCCGAGCTTCCGGCCGATCTCGTTCTGCGTCAACCCTTCGACATAATAGCCCCACGCCGCCCGCACCATCAGGGCTTCATCGGGCAAAACAGTCGCAACCGAGCCGGTGCCTGATGGACGCTCGTGATCTTTGTCGTGATCCGCCATCAGAGCCTCTATCACCGGTGGAACTCCCGCCAGTCGATCGTCATCGGCTTAGCGTGGCACACTGCATCAATAATGGCCCGCGACATTGGCATCTTTGCCACAGGCAACCGGCCATCCGCCCACATCTCTTCAACTGTCGGACCAACGGCAAGGGCAAGCTCTGCGCCTTCCACAGTATCCTCGGCCATGTGCCCTGCCTTCGCTTCGGGATAGGACAAGCCAAGCCCGAGAAGACGCCCCATGCGCGAATTCCGCCCCGCAAGGCACGTCACATAAAGATCACCAACACCGGGTAGCCCGTCGACGCTCGCCTGCGTCCCGCCAAAAGCCGCCGACAGCAAGCTCATCTCGCGCAGGGATTGCGCAAAAAGGCTCGCCGAAAGGTTGTGCATTTGCGCGCCATTCGTCGCGCGACCCGTCTTTTCCAGATGCCCCGTCGCCCAACCGACACCGAGTGCGAAGAAATTCTTGAACGCCGCGCAGACTTCGACGCCTACAACGTCCCCCGAAGCCCTCGCGTGATAAAATGGCGCATCAACAAGCGCGATGATATCCTCCACCAACGCCGCATCATGCCCCGTAATCACAACGCCGGTATCACGGCCCGCCGCAAGTTCGCCTGCAATGCAAGGTCCGCCCACGGCCAGCACAGGCACATGAAAACCGAGCCTTGCCTCGAGTTCGCGTGCGACAATACTCGGGAAAACCTCGATCTTTCCGTTCTCGGGCGATAACCCCTTCGTGATCATCAGAACCGGAATTGGCCGCGTGAGTGCCTCGGCCAGACGCTCGATCGCCCAAGAGACACCTGCCGATGAAACACCTAGAATGATCAGCGCTGTTTCGTCATCAAGACGGTTGCCAAAATCTGTCCACTCATACGCGGCAATCGTTTCCGGCAACGTAATGCCAAGGCGCGGATGCAAACCGTTCCCCTGAACCGAACGCACACTATCGGTATCGAGAAATGTGCCGACAAGATCAACCGAATGCCCTTTGGCAGACGCAGGCAGGCTCATCGCCGAGCCCATCACACCCGCACCCAAAATCACGATTTTTGCCATCCGGCCTTCTCCGACTCTTCTGAGTGCCTAGGCCAGCGACTTTCCTGTCACCGCGTCGAAAACATGGCTCCGTTCGCGCACGGGCGACAATTCAATCGTTGTGCCGTGTCCGATGGCAACACGTTCCGACGTGATGACACACACTTCTTTGCCTGCCGCTTGCGCAAAAATATGGATTTCCGGACCCGTCGGCTCCAACACCTGCACTTCAGCCTTCAAAACCCCGCCCGGGATAATCTTCAAATGCTCAGGCCGAATGCCGAAAATGATATTCTGCCCGGCCTCGACTTTCGCGGTCAACGGCAAGGGCAAGGCAACGCCGTTCTGAAGCCTGATCGCCGCTTCTGCACCGTTGCGCTCGGCCACGCCATGCAGCAAGTTCATTGCTGGCGAGCCGATAAACTCTGCAACAAACAGGTTTGCCGGATGATCATAAACATCGAGAGGACGCCCGGATTGCTCGATATTCCCGTCCCGCAGAATGACAATGACATCCGCCATGGTCATGGCTTCGATCTGGTCATGCGTCACATAGACAGTCGTCGTCTTGAGCCGCTGGTGCAATTCCTTGATTTCCGTCCGCATCTGCACGCGCAACTTCGCATCGAGGTTCGAAAGCGGCTCATCGAAAAGGAACACGACAGGATCACGCACAATCGCTCGTCCCATCGCCACACGCTGCCGCTGACCGCCCGATAATTGCCGCGGGAAACGCGCGAGATAATCGCCCAGATTGAGGATGGACGCCGCCCAGTCGACCTTTTTCTTGATTTCGTCCTTCGGCATCTTTTTCAGATGCATGGAGAACGCCATATTGTCGAAAACCGTCATATGCGCGTACAGCGCATAATTTTGGAACACCATGGCGATGTCACGATCCTTCGGGTGCACGTCATTGACGACCTTATCGTTGATCATCACGTCCCCGCTTGTGACGCTCTCCAGCCCTGCGATCATGCGCAGAAGCGTTGATTTTCCACACCCGGACGGGCCAAGCAGAACTACGAATGATCCGTCGGCGATGTCGAGATCGATCCCGTGGATAACCTCGAGATCACCGTAATTTTTTCTGATATTGCGAATGGTGACGGGGGCCATGACGTTCCTTCAATGCTGAATGTGGACAGATAATCTGGGTTGGGTGGAGAGATTGGCACTGCGAGCGTCGAGGATGATGTTGGCAATCTCGACGAAACCCGCACCACCGCGTGAATCAGAAATATAGGCTGGCAACGCATCAATGCGCCCGACAAAGTCCTGGACATTGGCCACGCCGCACGCATTCGGGAAAAACCTGAACATCGGCGCGTCATTCGGGCTGTCGCCGCAATAGACAAAGCGATCCTTGTTGCGCTCCAGATCAAGTCCGAGAATTTCCTCGGCAAACAGACGCGTCATCGACAATTTGTCATACGAGCCGAACCAGCCATTCACATGAATGGAGGATACTTTTGCGATCGCCCCCGCCTCATGAAAAACGCTGACGATCCGGTCCACTGCATCCTGAGGCAACGCAGGCACATCTTCACAAAAATCTATCGCCAGATCGCTCTCGCGATAGAGCTGGTCCGACGCCACCGCGGCACCCGGCACGTCTGCTAGAACCTGCTGAGCCACGCGCTCAAGCCGATTTCTTCCCTCGGCACGCTGGGTAGCATCAAGCATGAAACGGCGGATCATCCGGCGCTTTGCATGATCATAGCTAAAATAAAACGCGCCGTTTTCACCCACAACCCCCGCAACCGGCCAGAATCGCGCGACCATATCGCACCATCCCGCAGGTCGGCCCGTAATCGGCACAACCACCAATCCTGCATCCGACAACCGCTCCAAGGCAGCATAGGCGGCAGCAGGCAGACGCCCCTCGGTCGTGATCGTGTCGTCTATATCGGTAAACACACACCTGATCTCGGCGCGTGTCGCAAAAGGCATGGCTGAGAGGGGCTTCATAGTCCCTCCTCGTCCAGAAATGGATCAAGCAGACCCGCATCATCCGCCAGATCCAGAAACGACCAGCGACCACGAATTTCCCGCGCATATTTCAACGCATCGCGCCAGACGGGGCGCGGCAATCCCAGCGTATCCGCATCAATCGGCCCGCCCGCTTCAACGAGCGCCGCGCGCATCGTGTCGACCGGAAGCAGCATTGGCCGCAATTCGTCGCAGAGAGCCGGCCAAATCTCGCTGATCTTCCGGTTGAACGCGCGTGCGCCCTCTGCATCCAGGGCCTTCTTCCGCGACTCGGCAATGCACATCGGCCCGATCTCCGGACCATAGCGCCGCATCATCCCCGCTTCGTCGATCACGGTAGGTCCGATCTGCGGTGGCGTTTTCATCGCCAGCATCCGATGATGCAATCGCGCCATGGCAAGCGACGCCACGCCCACTTGCTGGCCGTGGACCGTCACCGGATGCGCATCACCCGCAAACATATCCATCCAGTGCGACACCTGATGTTCCCCCATCGAGCCATGGTTGGAAACACCCGTAAAACACACCCCGAACCCGCAAAGCGTCAACACCCGATGCAAAATCCCGACGGACTCGATATCGCCATATCCGATCCCCGGCGCAGCCGCGATCATGTCTGCTTCTTCCTTACCCTGCAAAATATAGGGCGCATTGGAAAAATAGGTTCCGAACAGCCGGTGCGAGGCCCACCAGTCAATCTGCGCCGTCGGGCGACACAGACTATCACCCAGCCCCGCCGCATTCAGCCATGCCGGTGCCGCCGCCGAAACCGCGAGATCAAGAAAGATACCACGTGGCGCATGCGCGGGCAGCGATACTTTGAAGCCGTTACCGAGCGTCACCGATGCAGTCGACGCCGCATACCCGTTCATCGATGCCGCCGTTCCGAACACCGCGAAAGGACGCCCATCCTTGAACGTCGCATATTTGCAGCTGTCCGAAATAACACCGGAACCCACCGCGATCACGGCATCCGCATGGCGGGTGAGTTCCTGAATATGGGCGATATTCGGCTCGTCACATTCGATATCATCGGAGAGCACAATCTCGTCGACCGTTGCAATCGGGCGCAACGCCTTCGCCACACGCCGCCCCATCGCCTCGACCGTATTTGTATCTGATACAACCGCGATCCGGCCGCCAAAATTCATGCCTTTGACGAGGTCTGCCTCCTGCCCGTCAAGCGTCTCGGCGAGATAGATCGTCTCGAACGGACACGCAGCCGCCTTGCCCGTCTCCGGATCGGTCCACCGTCCCGCAATCAGATCATCAATCACGGCGTTCCAGTTGCGGGGCGTCTGTCCGGTCATGCCTGATGCTCCGCCTGATCGGCAAAAGCAGCCAGTCGCGCATTCCAGTCGGCAATTGCAGGCCAAAGATCCTTGTAAATGGCAAGCAATTCGCGATAGCGGGCATTTGCCTTGGCGTCCGGTTCAAACCGCCGTGTCGTCGGCCCCGCCATCGCCGCGGAGGCTTCCGGCACCGTTGCGAACCACCCTGCCCCGCGCGCCGCCGCCATCGCAGCGCCAAGCGAGGACGCTTCCACCGTCGACGATCGCACAATGCTGCGCCCCGTCGCATCGGCAAGAATCTGGCACCATAAATCCGAGTTGGATCCGCCGCCTATCGCCACAAAATGATCAATCGGCTGGCCGGTCTCGGCAATCTTGTCCGTCATAATCGTCTGTTCGAGCGCGATGCCGTCAAGCAGCGCGCGATACACATGACCCCTTTTGTGCGACGCATTCAGCCCGGCAATCAATCCGCGCGCCTCGGTGCGCCAATAGGGTGTCATCACACCCGACCAATAAGGCACGAGCATCGCTCCCCCCGCGCCAATCCCAACCGCGGCGGCTTCATCCTCAAGCTGTTTGAAAAGGTGCTTTTCTGCACCCGCATCTGCGCCGAACATTTCGCGGATCATCCAGTCGATCAGGAATGTCCCCGTCCGGATGCAGCTTTCATAAATATAGCCCTGCTCCGCCACCGAATTCATCGTTCGGAACGCGCGATCATGCGCATAATTTTTAGAGAATGAACCCGCAACAACGGCAGTGCCGAGATTGATATAAGCCCGGTTGGCGGCAAACACATTCACGCCCGTCCCGGCACATTGGCCGTCCCCGCCGCCGGCAACCACCGGCGTGCCTTCGAGAAGTCCTGTTGCACGCGCGGCATCCGCAGACATCAGCGCCATCACGTCGCCGGGCCGGAAAAGTTGCGGAAATTGCGTCTTCGAGAGCCCGATTGCAGACAATATCTCATCCGAATAGGTGTGCGACGGCATATCGAGAACACCCGCAGGATCTGCCGAAGCCGTTGATGTCACAAACTGACCCGTCAACCGCCATGCAAGATAGCCGTGGAGCTCCGTTACCATCCCGAAGCGGGCAAAGTTCTCCGGCTCGTGCTTTTTCATCCAGAGAAAACGATAAATGCACGGCGTCACATCGCACGGCTTGCCCGTGATGGCATGAATACGCTCTGCGCCAAACTGGTCGGCAAATTCCGCAACCTCGACCTTGGCCCGCTCGTCGAGCCACAAGGTTCCGGGGCGAATAACCGCGCCATCCTCGGTCAAGGGGACAAATGTCTCGCGCTGGTTTGAAATCGCAATCGCGGCAATACGTGCCGGATTAATCTGCTGCGTTACTTCCCGCAGCGAAGATGCTGTCGATGACCACCAATCTTCGGGGTCCTGCTCAAAATGTCCCGGATGCGGATTTGAAAGCGGAACCGGCGCTCGTCCTTCGGCCAAAGCTCGACCGGCACGGTCCCAGGCAATTGCCTTGGTCGCCGTCGTGGAAGAATCAAGACCGATGACGACGTCGCGGATCATGGTGACTAAGCTCTGGAAAAAATGGAGGCGGCCGAAACCGCCTCCAAAGATTGTGTTATAAAACGATCAGAGACCGGCTTCCTTGACCTGCGCGTCAATCAGCGAGGCAATCGTGTCCATGCACTTCTTGGCGCTGCCGCCGAAGTCCTGACCCGTCAACAACTTGCCGAGATTGACTGGGATCTCGTTGTTCGAGAAACCGGCCCACAATGGCATATCTGGCTCCGAAGCCATGTCCTTGTTGATGATCTCGAGAACGGTTGGCAGATGGCGCGTGGTACCTGGGCCCACGACTTCCTTTGCCTTCACGCGCTTGTCCGCGAAGGACGAGATACGCATTGGTGCAAAGCCGCCGCCCAACGTGCAGCGAACCATGATGTCCTTCGAGCACGCCCACTGCATGAACAGCCAGGCTGCGTCGACGTTCTTCGAGTACTTCGACAGGCCGAGGACCGAGCCGCCCTGATGACCCCAGTTCGGAATTTCACCGAAACCGGCCTTATCAACGGCGCGCAGACCATGCTTGCCCTGAATAGGACGCTTGATCTGCCAGAGGCCCTGGACCTTGGAGTCAGCAGCGTCCCAACCCGGGAAGAACTCGTCCCATGAATTGATGATGGCGACCTGACCGGACGCACCCATCTGCCATTGTCCATCCCAAGTCGAGTTGGTGGACTCTGGCGGGGAGTTCTTGAGCCATTCCTGATAAACTTCCAAGCCACGAATGCCAGCTTCGTCATTACCAGAGAACTTCTTGTCAGCGGTGAAGATCGAGCCGCCTTCGTTCCAGATCATCTGCGTCCAGTCGCAGTTCAGCGAGTAGTGGCCGGACTTCGCCTGAAGACCTGTGCCGTAAATGCCATTACCCTTTTCAGCCTGGGTAATCATCTTTACGGCCGCAGTGAATTCTTCCACCGTGTTAGGTGGAGCGATTTTGTGCTTCTCGAGGATATCCGCACGATACATTGTGCTCATGATCGGAATATCGAAGGGAATGCCGGCCCACTTGCCGTTATACATCGCCAGACCGTTGACCAACGGCTTGGAAAAGTCATCGAAGTCAAAGCCCGGCATGGCGAGATTTGGCTTGTCTTTGTAGTATTGCTGAGGGTCAACCGTGTCTTGCGCGAACGTGGCAACCCACGACTGATCGAGATAGTACAGGTCGTAGGTGCCGAGCTGGCCCTGGACGTCCTGAGTGGCCTTGGCGAGCACTTGCTCGAGCGGCACGATCTCGATTTCGACTTCGATACCGGTGATTTCGGTAAACTCGCCCTTCAGCTTGTCAAGAACGACAGTCGGAGGGGTAGCTTCCGAAGTGTAGCGGATCTTCTTGCCTTTGAATGGCTTGGCAGCGTCCTTCAGCCACTTGTTCATCTCGACGTCCTGAGCGTAGGCCGCGTCGCCAACAAGGCTTGTGCCACGGAATGGACGGGTGTTGCCCAGCAGCGCGGTATTGAACGCCGAGAAGCCAATTCCCGCCATGCCAGCTTTGCGCAAGAAATCGCGCTTGCTGATACGACGTGCACCGAAGTCCTTCGCCAAGTCGACGATGTAGGTTTTTTTGTCGTGGTCTTTAAAGCTCATAATGATCCTCCCATGGGTTTGAGCAGTTTTCTCGTGTGCGGTTCACTCTTTAAGAGATCCAAGCGTGAGACCGCGCACCAGATGCTTTTGGACGAGCAGAATAAACACGAAACTGGGGATAATCGCCGTGGTGCCAAGCGCCGCGATGAAACCCCATTCGTTGCCCGTCGACGTAACGAATGTCTGAATCTTGACCGGAACCGTACGAATGTCGGTCGTCAGAAACAGGGAGAGAAGGAACTCTGTCCAGGAGAAGATGAAACACAACACAGCGGAGGCGGCCACGCCACCCTTCACCATGGGTAGTACCACCTTGCAGAAGGTCTGCCAGCGCGTGGCACCGTCGATCATTGCCGCCTCATCGACATCCTTCGGCACGTCATCGAGGAAGGACTTCATCAACAGCACCGCAATCGGCAGGTTCATCAGCGCATAGATCATCATCAGGCCGAGATAGCCCATATAGAGATTGTCCGTATCACGCATACCGGCGACCTTGTAGATCGACACCAGCGGGATGAGGATTGCAATCGGCGGCATGAAGCGTTGGCCGAGCACCCAGTTGAGATAGGCACCGCGACCACGGAACGTCATTCGGGAAATGGCATAGGCCGCAAACACCGCAACGCTCATGGTAACCGTCGTCGCGCCGATCGAGACAATGATCGATTCCAAAATCGACATGCGGGAATCATAGGCTTCAGCGCCGGCGACGCCCATTCCGAGCCCTTCGTCGATCGCAATCTGCGAGCGCGACTGGCCGAAAAGCGTAACGCCATAATTGATAAAAGTTGGCGTGAAATCGAAGAAATTCACGCGGTCCTTGTCAAACACCGCCGAGATTGGCTTGATCGAGGTCAACGCCCACCAGAAGATCGGGAACATAAAGAGCGCGGTCACAAAAACGGCAGTGATGTCACGCAGAATTTTAAGCGGGCGGGACATTTCCATCAGAGCTTCACCTTGAAGATTTTCATGAAGACCGAAGACACGACGATCACAATAATCAGTGTCATCAGGGCAATAGTCGAGGCATAAGGGAAGTCGGCATTACCGAAATAGATCCGGCCGGCATAGGAAGTAAGCGTCTCCGTCGCTGTGCCCGGCCCGGAATCTGTCATCACCTTCACGTAATCGAAGGCGCGGAAAAGATCGATCCCGCGGATCAGCACCGCAATCGCAATCACCTTCGACATCATCGGCAGGGTCAGCTTGAAAAACACCTGAAAAGCGGTTGCGCCATCAATCGCCGCGGCCTCGAACGGTTCCTTCGGCAAAGACCTTAACCCCGCCATCATGATCAGCACCATGAACGGCGTCCATTGCCAAATCTCGGCAAGAAGCACTCCGGCCAGCGCGGTATCGGCGTTACCGAGGATCGAGAAGCCCACCGGCAGAAGCCCCATGGCGATCAGGCCACGGCTCAGAACGCCAAACGAGCCATTCAGCATCAGCAGAAACATCATCGCGGTCACCGCCGGCGGGATAACAAGCGGCAGCGTCATCAGCGCGCGCAACAGTGCGTAACCCTTTCGCTCCGAGTCCAGCAAAAGCGCAATCAGCATGCCTAGCACCAATTGAAATGCCAGCGCCAAACCGGTGTAGACCAAGGTGTTGAAGAGCGCATTCCAGACGCGCTCATCATAAAGCATCTTCGTCCAGTTATGGTCGAAGTCGAGCACCATCTTACGGGTCGCAGCATTCTTTTTGAAGAAGGATAACCCTATTGCATAGACGAGCGGATAAATACCGAAGATCGTCATCAACGCCGCTGCAGGAAACAGCCACGGAAAAGGGTGTTCCGCAGTCAAAAACCGCGGCAAAACAAATAACCGGGTTGATCCTGCTCCCTTGAGTGCCGCTTCAGTCAAACGAAAGTCTCCCCTAACACGCTGTCATAAAGAACCGATACCACAACCGCCCAATGATATGCCCAAAAGGTCAACCCACCTGAACTATTGTAACGTGCCGTTTCTTTATTTCATGAACAATGAGGGTGATAGGTGCACTTGTCAATCGCCATTCATGGCCATGACGCTCCTTGAAGAAAAATTCTAACTCGCTCCTCTTCGTACACGTTTTGGTCACTCATTGCCGATAATCATTCCGTCAGTGTGGAGTGTTGCAATGAGTCCCATTCAATCTTTGGTAAAAGATATTGAGGCGGCGATTGACGATCAAACGTCGGATCGCCGTGTGGCTTTACTGCACCGGATCACCAATCTGTTCATCGAGCAAATGCCCGATCTGAACGAGGAACATATCGGCGTTTTCGACGATGTGATTCTCTGCCTCGCCCTCGAAATCGAGTTTCATGCCCGCGTGGAACTCTCCGAACGGC
Source organism: Alsobacter soli (assembly GCA_945883115.1). GTDB lineage: Bacteria > Pseudomonadota > Alphaproteobacteria > Rhizobiales > Beijerinckiaceae > CAIUPE01. The sequence continues at coordinate 4,523 of CAMCXA010000020.1, read as the reverse complement.
TTGCCGATCTGGACCGCGCGCCGCGTAAGACCATCAATAATCTGGCGCTCGACACGGACATTGCGATTGCCCGTCCGGTTCTTGAACGCAGCATGTGCGTCGGCGAAGACGCGTTGCTGACAGTTGCTGGCGAGAGAAAGCTCGAATTCCTGAAAGCCCTCGTGCGCCGCCGGATGATTTCAAGCCCGGTAACAGATTTGCTGATCGAACGCGGCGATGACGAGCTGATTCTCTCGCTGGTCGAGAACCGCCAATCGTCCCTGTCCGATCACGGTTTGCGCCTTCTCGCCGAGAAGGCCGTTCAGGACACCCGGCTCTATCGGGTCCTCAAGACACGGCCCGATCTTGCAACCCGCCATATCGGCGCCATTCTTGAAGCCGCGAAACGTCGTGCCAAAGCGGAAATGCGTGATTTGGCCGCCAATGATGATACCCTCGAAAGCGCTCTCACCACTGGTACCGTTGCGGTACTGGAAAATCCGGGTGTACTGGCCGTCTCAGAGGCGCTCGAAAACGCTGATTACTCCATGGCCATGCAGGAGCAACGGTCCACATTCACAGAGCAGTCCGTCATCGATTACCTGAAACTGGGAAAAATTGGCGAGGCCCTCGCCATTGTCTCGCATCTCGCAGAGATGCCGCGGGGCACCGTTCTAATCGCCTATGGCGCCGCTCAATTCGACCCTCTCCTGTTCATCTTCCGAGCATTGAATTTTGACTGGAAAACATTTGAATACGCGCTCAGCGCAAAACATGGCGGCAAATTGCCCGAAAAACTTCGCCAAAGCGCGCATTCCAGCTACCACGCTTTGACGAACGCCACGGCGACGCGTGTCATGCGCTTTATCGCCACCCGCTCGATCATTGGCACGGTCAACACAACCGGCGAATAATCAGGCCTTCACGAAGCCGTGATCTGGCGCTTGAATGTCAGATAACTCGGCGTCCGGCCCTCGCGCTTCGCCTTGGCCTCGTAACGCGTCCCGGGCCAATCCAGCCAAGGCAGACGCCAATCAACGGCCTCTTTGGCTGTCCATTGAAAAACTCCCGAACGCATCGCCCGCACCAATGTCCACCCGACATAATGGTCGATATCGCTCGCAAACCGGAACACACCCCCCGGCCTGATCAAACGGCCAAGCAAGGTGAGGCTCTCATCCGAGACGAAACGGCGTTTATTGTGCCGACGCTTCGGCCACGGGTCGGGATAGAGCAAAAAGGCCCGCCCGATACTCTTCTCGGGCAATACGCCAAGCAAGTCCATGGCATCATTATCATAGAGGCGGATATTCGTTATGTCGCGTGTTTCAATCTCGGACAGCAGCTTTGCCATTCCGTTGATAAACGGCTCGCATCCGATAAACCCGATGGTCGGATTGGCCAGCGCCTGCGCAAGCAAATGCTCCCCGCCGCCGAAACCGATTTCTAGCCAGACATCGGTAACCTTGCCCGGAAACAGCAATGCCGGGTCCGTCACCATTGCCGGGTCAATTCGTAATCGCGGTAAAAGCTCGGCAAACACATCGGCCTGCCGCGCCCGCAACTTGTGCCCCTTCCGGCGGCCGTAAAAGGCGGTCTCCCGCCTTTCCGGCTCTTCTTTCAAAGCCATTTCAGCCCAGCTTCGACTTGATTGCCGCGATCAGATCCGTCTTTTCCCATGAGAAACCGCCATCCGCATCGGGCGCGCGGCCAAAATGGCCGTAAGATGACGTCCGCGCATAAATCGGCTTGTTCAGATCGAGATGTTTGCGGATACCACGCGGAGACAGATCCATCGACTCCATCAATGCTACCTCAAGCTCGGCTTCATCCACCTGCCCCGTGCCATGCAAATCGGCATAGATGGATAATGGACGCGCGACGCCAATCGCATAGGAGAGCTGGATCGTGCAACGGTCGGCAAAACCACCCGCCACCACGTTCTTGGCAAGATACCGCGCAGCATATGCCGCCGAACGATCGACCTTTGTCGGGTCCTTGCCCGAAAACGCACCACCACCATGCGGCGCAGCACCACCATACGTATCAACAATAATCTTCCGGCCCGTCAGACCGCTGTCACCATCCGGACCGCCAATAAAGAACTTGCCGGTCGGATTGATATGCCAGACCGTATCTTTGCTGATCCAGCCATCCGGCAATGCGCGGCGCACATAGGGCTCGACCAATTCACGCACCTGATGTGATGTCATATTCTCGATCAGATGCTGATGCGAAACAACAATCTGCGTCACGCCCACCGGCTTGCCATTCACGTAACGAACCGTAACCTGGCTTTTCGAATCCGGACCAAGCACCTTTTCCGTGTCGGCGTGGCGCGCCTCGGAAATCAGCCGCAAAATCTTGTGCGCATAATAGATCGGCGCTGGCATGAGTTCCTCAGTGTCGCGGCAAGCATAGCCGAACATAATCCCCTGATCGCCCGCGCCCTCTTCCTGATTGGTCGGTTGCTTGGCATCAACGCCCTGCGCAATATCGGCCGATTGCCCATGCAAAAGCACATCAATATCGCAAGTATCCCAATGGAACCCGTCCTGCTCATATCCGATATCACGGATCGCCATACGCGCCGTATGCGCAATCCAGTCCTTCGTCACCGTGCTCGGACCGCGTGTTTCGCCCGCAATCACGACCTTGTTGGTTGTCGCAAGCGTCTCGCAAGCGGCGCGGATATCCCACGGGTCAATGCCCGCCTTCGGGCCTTCCCGAAAGAACAGATCGACAATTTCATCCGAGATACGGTCACACACCTTGTCAGGATGACCTTCGGAAACCGATTCACTCGTAAAAAGATAATCAGAACGTGCCACGGGAACCTCTTGAGATGAATAGGACCAGCCGGACCAAAACGCCGACAACCCCGGAAACTGCTTTCCGGGAACGCCGTTTCTCGTGGCAGGAGATACCGTCCAAGTCAAGCCGAAAGAACGAATTCGTTCTGTTCAACGAACGCGATCATTACGTATTTCAGGCTTTATGCCGCCATTTCGTCCCCGGCAATAGCCGTCACCAATTCTACAACGCGGCGCCGCAATTTGGGATCCCTGATCCTGACAAAAGCGCGGTTCAGTTGAACGCCTTCGTTTGTCCCGAGAAAGTCCGACACATAGGATGCCGTTTCATCCTCAAAACCGTTTCCTTCAAGGGCCATCGCATTTTGAGGTGCCCCTTCAAAGAAAAACTCCACTGGCACCCCCAGCAGACCGGAGATCTCCTGCAATCGGCTAGCGCCGATGCGGTTCATGCCCTTTTCATATTTCTGGATTTGCTGAAAGGTAAGTTTCAGGGCATCGCCAAGTTTTTCCTGACTTAACCCCACGAGCACCCGCCGCATCCGCAGACGGCTTCCCACATGACGATCAATCGGATTTGGAACTTTCTTAAGCATATTAATCCCCAGCTAAGCTCTCTAACTCCCAACAGAACGTAAAACTGATCAAATTGTAGAAATAAACACCCGTGTGATGATCAAATTTTACAACTTAAAACAAACACCACCTTATAAAATACAAATAAATTAAACACTTATTGTTATAATTTATTTTTATTTTTGCATAAAATCGTTAAAAATAGAATCAACTCTTACACCTAAGTTAACGACTTACGGTTGTATAATTAATAAAAAATAAACGCTAAGTCAATTTCCAAAACCTGCCGTAAAGGCATATTCCCAAAAAAAGCACCGCTATGGTTAGCGGTAATGATGAATCAAGCTTGGATAAGACGGTTGGTGGCAAAGAAACCGGCAAATACCCGTCAAGAACGCCGGTCTCGCCGAGTGAAAGCTGCCCTGTCACACGACCATAGCCGTCAACAATCGCAGAAATACCCGTATTCGCCGAGCGAATCAGCGGCACGCCCTGCTCGATCGCCCGCAACCGCGCCTGCGCGAAATGCTGGACGGGTCCCGGCGTATTCCCGAACCAACCATCATTAGTCACATTGAGCAAGACACCCGGTCGGGTGCCGTCTTTCGGCAAAATCTCGGCCGAAAATATCGCCTCGTAACAGATCAAAGGCGAAATCGGCGGCAATCCCGGTATATTCAATACCGAACGTTCGGAAGCCGCTGTAAATCCGCCCGGCGTACTCACAAACTGACGGACACCCCATTGCGTCAGCAGATCCGAAAACGGCAAATACTCCCCGAATGGCACAAGATGCACCTTGTCGGCCCGCGCCGTGATCCTGCCATCCCCGTCTACCACCTGAATCGTATTGTAAAACAACCGCTCGAAGCCATCGGTGGAATCTTCAGCACGCACGGCACCTGTTAACAATTGAACGCCGGGGCCTAATAGCGTCGCAATCTGAGCCAAGGCCTCGGGCTCCCGCTCCAATAGAAACGGAAAAGACGTCTCCGGCCAGATCACGTGCGTGATCCCCTCCATTCCTGCCTGATCGGGGTAGCTCCCCTTCGAACTGAGCTGAAGATATTGCTCCATGATCGCCGCGGCATGGGATCGGTGAAAGCGGTCATCCTCCGGCATATTGGCCTGCATCAGGCGCAATTTCACATCCGG
>CAMCXA010000019.1 GCA_945883115.1 Alsobacter soli | reverse complement strand
TTTTTATCGCGCGCGTTTTGGCGGCATTCGGTGCAGGGATGTATACGCCGAATGCGGCGGCAGTGGCGGCGAGTTCTGTTGCGCCCGAGCGTCGGGCGATGGCGTTGGCGACTGTTTTCAGCGGAATTGCGATTGCGCAGGTGCTCGGCGTGCCGGCGGGCAGTTATCTGGGATATACGCTGGGGTGGCAAAGTGCGTTCTGGGCGGTGGCGGTTTTGTTGGTGATTGCCATGATCTGGCTGTTGCGGGTCGTGCCGCGCGGGATCGCGTTTCAGCCGACCTCGCTTGCTGTTTTGGGCCGGACCTTGTTGACGCCGGTGCCGATGGTGGCGGTGACGATTACGGCGACAATGATCAGCTCGTATTATGTGATGTTCACCTTTATCGCCCCGATTGTGGAATGGCGGCTCGGTATGGGACGGGACGGGGTGACGATCATCCTGTTTGTTCTCGGTGTTGGCGCCGTGCTTGGAAACTGGCTCGGCGGGTATCTGACAAACAAGATCGGGCCGGAGCGGACGATCATGGTGATCGCTTTGACGCAGTTGATCTTTCTGCCTGCGGCGACACTTTATCCGTTCGGGCTGGTTGATGGTGCGATCTTGTTCTTTATCTGGAGCACGATCACGTGGGGCTTTATCGTGCCGCAACAGACGCGGTTGATCAAAGCCATGCCGCACGCGCAGAATGTGATCCTCGCGCTGAATGCGGCGTGTATTTATATTGGTGCGGCGGTTGGGTCCGCGATTGGCGGGACGTTTTACCGGATTTTCGGGATCGAGTGGCTCGGTCCAGTTGGTGCAGTCGTGGCTTTTTTGGGCGCGTTGCATCTCGCTCTGTCGATGCGGCAATTCCGAATTGCCGAGCGTGTTACGGCGTAATGCAGGCGACGTAATCGGGACCTAATTGGTCGACACGCTGGCGATATAGGCTCGCACGGTTTTGAATATAGCCGGTCGGTTTGGATGCCGACCACCGGCGCGGGTTGGGTAAGACGGCCGCAAGCTGGGCTGCTTGCTGAAGGCTTAGTTTTTCAGCAGATGTATTGAAATGCGCCCTCGCTGCGGCCTCCGCGCCATAAATTCCGGGGCCGAATTCGACGATATTCAGATAGAGCTCCATGATGCGGCGTTTGGGGAGCACGAGCTCGACATAGAGCGTGAGCGGGATTTCGAGTGCTTTGCGGACATAGCTTCGCCCGGGCCAGAGAAACAGGTTTTTGGCGAGTTGCATGCTGAGCGTGCTGGCGCCGCGGCTCGCGCGGCCTTTGAGCGATTTTTCGAGTTGGGCCTGATAGGCATCGATATCGAAGCCCCAATGGGAGCAGAAGGTGTTGTCCTCGGCGGCTATGACAAGTTTGGGGAGAGATGGCTGCATTTCTTCGAGGGGCGTCCACTCTTTGTTGATGCCTTCGCCCTCGAACAGCCGGATCACCATGAGTGGGGTGATGGGGGGCGGCACAACCCGATACAGCACCAACAGGATAACCGGGCCGAAAACGAGTGCGAGCAATGCTGCCTTCAAGAGCGGCAAAGATCTTCTCAAAAGCCTCGAAAAAAATGGCATCAGAAAAGACCCGGGAACGCGTTTAAGGTAAACACAAAATTAACACCGACTCATCCAGTGTGTGAACGAGTAGAGTTTAACACAGAGTGCGTATGATGTTTGTAGAGAGTTTGGTTGTTTTGACGGAAAAATCGCGCCGTCTGTTTTGCCACTATATCAGACCGATTTCGTCTTTATCGCTGGTTTTGGGCTTCGGAGTATCACTTGGTGCCTGTGTGCAAACGCTGGATGTTACACCTGTCACAAGTTTGTCGCGTACAACACACAGACTAGATGCTGAAACGTTTGCCAGCGGCAAGGCAGTTGGACCTGTTGCGAGAACGGCGATCACTTATCCCACCGTCGAAAAAGAAGGAACGCTGATCGTTGACGTGCCGCAGCGCCGCCTTTTTCTTGTTATGGCGGAAGGCAAGGCAATGTCGTACGGCATCGGTGTCGCGCGCCAGGGGTTTGAATGGTCGGGCACCACGTATGTTTCGGCAAAGCGGGAATGGCCGGGTTGGACGCCTCCGCCACAGATGCGGGAACGGGAGAAGGATTTGCCGCACTACATGGCGGGCGGGCTGGATAATCCGCTTGGCGCGCGTGCGCTCTATCTTGGGTCGACGCTGTATCGGATCCACGGTTCCAACGAGCCAGAGACGATTGGCAGCAAAGTTTCTTCCGGTTGCATCAGACTGGCCAATGGTGACGTGATGGATCTGTTTGAACGCGTCAAAGTGGGTACGCGGGTTATTGTTATCCCGGAATTCCCGGAATTCCCGGAATTGGTGCGACTGACGGCTTCGATGTAAACCGGGTGGTGCGGGTGCATTTTTGACTTCAACCCTGTTCGGCTGGAGTGAAACGAGATTCGAGGATATCTTTTTGACAAACCGTTTCGAATTGAAAGCGCCGAAAACCTTGCTGGGGATCGGGATTATTCTGCTGGGTGCGTTTTGTTGGGCTGCTTCCGATATAGCCTCGCAATATCTGACGGATTCGCTGCCGGCGATACAAATCACATGGTTGCGCTATGTTGTGATGCTGCTGATCATGATGCCGTGGATGCGGCGGGGTGTCGGCCTTGCGGTCAAGACCCGTTATCTAAAACTGCATATTTTTAGGGCATTAAGCACTGTGGCGTCCGCAGCACTTTTTATCTTCGGGCTAGGCTACATGCCGATTGCGGATGCAACAGCTGTTACCTTTATCCAGCCGATCATAATCATGGCGTTGGCGATAGTGTTCCTTGGCGAGAAGGTCGATCTGGCGCGGTGGCTTGCCGCGTGCATCGGGCTTATTGGCGTTTTAATCATCGTACAGCCGGGTTCATCCGCATTCCAATGGGCGGCCTTGCTGCCGCTCGGGGCCGCGTCGGTCTATAGTTTTGCGGTGATCATCACGCGCCTGATGGTGGATGAACCTGCCGAAGTGACGATGTTGTATACGGCGTTTGTTGGCGCTCTCGTGCTCTCGGTCTTGACGCTTTTCGACTGGGTAGTTCCGAGCCTCCAAGACCTTGCGCTAAGCGTGGTGGCGGGTGGCTTTGCTGCGGCGGCGAATTTTATGGTGCTGATTGCGTACCGGCTTGCGCCGGCATCCAACATTGCGCCGTTCACCTATTCGCAGTTGATCTGGGCCAGCGGGCTTGGTTTTCTCGCGTTTGGTGTCTGGCCGACTGCGCTGACCTTGATCGGCGCGGCGATCATCGCAGGAAGCGGAATCTACCTCGCAAATCGTGAAAGAATTGACGCGAAGCAAATTATCTAATCAGTTCCAATACCGTTCACTTAAAGCGTTTCTTGTTGGAGTTCTATTGAACTCGCGAAGCGTTTAGCGGTTCAAAAATTGACTGAGTCTCGCCCTTTAAGGTGGAGTATGGCGCGGGCCTCGTCGGGTGTTGCGATGGAAAGCCCAAGCCCTTCAATGATTTGGCGGATGTTTTTCACCTGTTCTGCATTCGAGACCGACAGGCGGCCGGGGCCGGACCAGAGCGAATCCTCGAGGCCGACGCGGACATTTCCGCCGATTGCGGCGGCAGTTGCGGCGATGGGGAACTGGCTTTTTCCCGCACCGAGCACGGACCAGAGATAGTGATCACCGAAGAGACGGTCAGCAGTTCGTTTCATGTGCATGACGTCATCGGGGTGGGTGCCGATACCGCCGAGAATGCCGAAGACGGTTTGCACAAAGAGCGGGGCCCGGACGAGGCCGCGTTCGAGAAAATGGGCGAGATTATAGAGGTGTGCGGTGTCATAGCACTCGAACTCGAAGCGCGTGCCGGAGGCGCTCAGAGTCTCAAGCACGAATTCAATATCCTTGAAGGTGTTGCGGAAGACGAGATCGCGCGAGTTTTCAAGGACGGTTTGTTCCCAGTCATGATCGAAGTTCTTGAAGCGCTTGAGCATGGGGAACAGGCCGAAATTCATCGAGCCCATATTCAATGAGGCAAGTTCAGGCTGGAAATGGGCAGCAGGTTTGACGCGCTCTGCCACTGTCATGGAGGGGGCGCCACCCGTCGTCAGATTGATGATGACGTCGGAATTTTGTTTGATGTGGCCAAGAAACCGGCCAAAGGCCTCGGGTGATTGGTCCGGGCGGCCATTTTCGGGATTGCGGGCGTGGAGATGGACGATGGATGCGCCGGCTTCCGCGGCTTCAATCGCGGATTTCGCGATCTCCTCGGGCGTGACCGGCAGATGCGGCGACATTGAGGGGGTGTGGATAGCGCCTGTGACAGCGCAGGTGACGATGATTTTACGTGAAATGGCCATCGGAGAGGTCTTTCAGGCTTGTGAGATCAGAGCGTTTCGACATTGGCGTCAACGCCGAGGGATTGGCCGGAAATGTTGCGGCCGGCAGGTGAGGCGAGATAGAGGGCAGCAGTTGCGACGTCCTGAGCGGTGACCATGCGGCGCATCGAGACGCGGTCGAGATAGGTTTTTTCCATTTCAGCGTAAGAGACGCCATATTGGTCCGCGCGCGCTTGAATGACGCCGGTGATGCGCGGGCCTTCGACAATGCCGGGGAGAATGGCGTTGACGCGGATGTTTTCGGGGCCGAGCTCTTTTGCGAGGCTTTGGGTGAAGCCGATCACGCCCCATTTTGCGGCGGCATAGGGCGAGCGGAAGGCATAGCCGAAGCGGCCTGCCGCGGAGGAGAGGTTGATGATGGCGCCGCCACCAGCCTGTTTGAGCATTGGCACGGCATGATGCGCGCAGAGATATTGGCCGGTGAGGCAGATATCGAGTGTGCGACGCCAGTCCTCGGAGCTGATTTCGTCAACGCCGCCTGTGGGGCCTGCAATGCCGGCATTGTTGACGAGAATATCGAGGCCGCCGAGCGTCTCGCGGACTTCATCGAAGAGGTGTTTGACATCCGAATCGGAGGACACATCCGCCTTGGTGCACGCGGCTTTCGGGTGCGTGCTAAGGAAATCAGCCAAAAACGTGTCGGAGACATCGCAAATGTGGACTTGTGCGCCTTGATCAAGAAAGAGATCGGCTATGGCGCGGCCAATGCCGGAGGCTCCCGCTGTAACAAGAACGCGGGTTGTGGGTGGGAGTGCGAACGGAGATTGAGCCATGGGGTGCGCCTTTGTTGATGAAGACAAGGTAGGCGAGGGGGTGGCTTACTGGCAAGGGGGATCTATGGAGCCAACACGCTTAGCGGAGGCGGGGGGGCAGATACGCTGACGGGCGGACTCTCTGGTGATATTCTCATCGGCGGGACGGGCGCAGACATATTCAATTTTGATTCAACAAGTGAAGTCAGCTCCGGCTCATATGCCGATGTCATTACAGATTTCACACACGGAACCGATTATATTGATTTGAGCGGGATCGACGCGAACACCAAGAAGAAGGGCGATCAAGCTTTTTTATATTCATCGAATAGCACTTATAAAGCCTATTCGGTTTGGTTGAAGGATGAAGTGCTTTACGGCGATTTAAACGGAAAGAAGGGTGCGGAATTCCATATCGCACTCACTGACGTGACGGTTCTGGATAAGTGGGATTTTGTTCTTTAAGATTTCGGAGCATTTTTCACGCGGTGATATAGGCAAACAAGGTGATGGTCCAATCCAAGGAATGGGCGGAAGTCCAATATAATCCGCGCCTGAGTGTTGCGAATGCTGCCGACTATGCCGCCAAGTGGGCCGCGATGGCGGCGTCCACTCGGCTTAAATTGGCCTATAAAGCAGACCTTTCTTATGGCGACCATCCGCGTGAACGCATCGATTTTTTCCCCGCAGATGATCCCAAGGGGTGTGTCGTGTTCATTCATGGCGGGTATTGGCGGAGCTTTTCCAAAGAGTCGTTTTCATGGGTGGCTGATGCGCTCGTGCCGGACGGGTTTTCTGTTGCGGTAATCAACTACCCGCTTTGCCCCGAAGTGACGATTGATATGATCGCGCACAGCTGCCAAAGGGGCGTTGCGTGGTTATGGCGCGAGTTGTTGAGCGATGTGGAGCGTGATCGACTATGCGTGACCGGGCACTCAGCGGGCGGATATCTGACTGCACGATTATTGTTAACCGATTGGCGGAAGTTTGGGTTGAATGAACAGATATTCTGCGGAGGAATGCCCATTTCCGGTGTGTTCGAACTCGAACCTTTGATCCACACAAGCATTAACGAGCAGGTTCGGCTCACGCCGACTGACGCCGAGGCGTGGAGCCTATCGCCCAAGCGGCATGATCCTTTGTTGAAGCATGTCAGGCTCGGGGTGTGCGTCGGCGGTATGGAGTCTGACGAATTCAGGCGTCAGAGCTTGGAATTTGCGGACGCGGTCGGGGTTGAAGCCGGGCTTCGAATTGAAAGCCGCGATCGGCATCATTTTAACGTGATCGAAGATATAGCCGACAGGGATAGTGCGTTGTTCATGGCTTTGCGAACGGTGTGCCGAAGCGAAGACATTTAAGGGCGAATTTCACTCCTGTTCAGAATAGTTTTTTGGCTGGTCGCAAAGCTTCCGTTTATTCCGGAACCTTTGTGTGTTGGCGCGGTCGGTTGGTTTTATTTTGCAAGTGGGGAAGATTTAGTGCCGAATAGGTCTTTTAGTTAGTGACCTGCGAAAAATTCCGTGTTCCTATCATGTTCCAACCCGCCACGGAATTGATGATGACCACTCAGCCACTTCTCCTTTTAGAGAATATTCGCAAGAGTTTTGGCGCTATCGAGGCGTTGCGTGATGTGTCGTTTTCGGTTGGACGCGGCGAGGTTGTCGCGCTTCTCGGCGATAATGGCGCCGGAAAATCAACGCTTGTAAAGATGATCTCGGGCGGGCTCGAGCCAAGTGGTGGACGCATTCTGTTTGATGGCGAAGAACGCACGTTCCGCTCTCCCTTGGAGGCAAAGAATGCCGGGATAGAGACCGTTTATCAAGATCTCTCCTTGTGTACGAATGTCGATGTCGTCGCCAATTTTTTCATGGGGCGAGAGATCACAAAAAAAGTCTTCGGTATTCCTGTTCTGGATGAGAAGACCATGGCAGAGCGCACAGCGAAGGCGATTTCGGATGCCGGGACGCGGATCCCGTCGTTGAAGGTGAATGTCGAGCATCTCTCCGGCGGGCAGAGACAGGCGATTGAACTGAACCGTTTCGTTTATTTTGGCGGCAAATTGGTCTTGCTCGATGAACCCTTTGCGGCGCTCGGCGTTGAACAAACGCGGCGGGGTCTGGAGATGATCCGCCGGGTCAGTGATCAGGGGATCGGGGTGATTATCATTACACACATTATGCAACAGGCGTTTATGGTTGCGGACAGAATTGTGGTGCTCAGGCAAGGCACTGTTGCAGGCGATGTGGCAACCTCTAAAACAAATCTGGATGACGTCATCCAGATGATTACCGGAGAGAATATTGCCAATCTCTCCGCCTACCAGCGGAAAGAGGGTCTACCTCGAACCGTCTAACAGAAGGGGACTAGAAGGATGTTTAAACTATCGCGGCGTATTCTCATGGCAGGGATTGCCATGGCGCTCGCAGGCACGATCACGGCGCCTGCCGAAGCGGAAACAAAGGGCAAGGTGTATTACCTTGTGCCGACCTTGCTCGACGAATTCCAGACGGAATCGGTTAAGGCGTTGGAAAAATTCATGAAGGATGTCGGCTATGAGACCGTCACCCTGAATGCCGACAACAAGACCGATGTGCAGCAGGGCCAGATCAATGACGTGATCAATTTGAAGCCGAAGGCGATTATTTTGGCGGCTGTTGATTTCGAAGCCCTCAAACCGGGCATTGAAAAGGCGATGGCGGCCGGTATTCCGGTGATCGAGTTTGATCGCCAGATCACCTCGACCAAGTCGGCCTTTACCTCGGTCGCAGGTACGGTCGAGATCGGCTATGTTGCTGCGGATGAGATCCAGAAGCTGCTCAAGGCGAAAAAGGGCAGCGTCAAGGGAAAAATCCTGCAGGTATTGGGTGATCCGGGTGACCCGTATACGCTCGACATCCAGAAGGGCTTTGAAGCAAAGATGAAGGCGTTTCCGGACGTGACCATCATTTCCAAGCCCGCAATGCAGTGGGAAGCGTCGAATGCGGGAACAATCGTGAATGACCAGATTCTGGCCAATCCCGACATTGACCTGATTTTCGTGCACGCGGCCCATCTTTCAGTTGCCGCTGTTGCAGCACTTGAAGGCAAAGGCAAGAAGCCGGGCGAAGTGATGCTCGTGTCGTCGAACGGTGCGCCTGTTGGTCTCGATCTGATCCGCAAGGGTTGGCAGAATGTCGAAGTCGAGCAACCGCTCTACGCGCAAGCTGCGGCAGTTGCCATGTTTGCTGATAAGATCATCAACAAGCAGGAAATCAAGGCCGGCAAGGTGAAGGTGCTTGGTCTTGAGTCGGAAGTGACGATTGAAGCATGGGGTCCGAATATCAAGATCCCGGGTGCTGCGATCTCGAAGGCGAATGTGGATGAACCAAAATTCTGGGGTAATCTGAAAGCGCCGACAGAGCCTGTGAAGGCTGTCGAGTAATCCTCACGGATTGCACATGACATTCATGCCGCCTGTTTCAGGACAGGCGGCATGTTTTTAATCATAGGCGGGCAAAACCGCAAAGATCAGACGGCGAGGGGGTTTAATGTTTGTTTCCAGACAAATGGCGACGATTGATTTCGCGCTCGATAATCTTGTGTGGTTGATCCTGCTTGTTGTGCTTGTTGTGTTTTCCATCACGATCCCGAATTATTTCCAGATCGGCATTTTTGCGAATATCGTCGAACAATCGACTTTTGTCGGTACGATGGCGATTGGTTTGTCGCTAATTATCATTGCCGGAAACATTGATCTCTCGGTTGAATCGACGCTGGCACTAGCTGCGATGGTGACCGGGTTACTTTTTGCGACACGCGGCGCGGGTATGGGTTTTGCGTTTACGCCGGAATGGCTCGTGATCCCGATTTCGCTGGCCGTCGCGCTTTTGGTTGGGGCGGCGGTTGGCGCGACCAATGCTTTTTTCGTGGTCAAGTTGCAGATGAATGCGTTTATCGTGACGTTGGCCTCGTTCATTTGGGTGCGCGGTCTGGTGGTCGCGATTTCGGGCGGTCGCTCGGCGCAGAGCCTGCCGGATTCGCTAAGGTTCCTCGCAATCGAGACGGTGTTTTATGTGCCACTGATCGCATGGATCTCCATTGGCGGGTTCATCGCGTTTGCCTCTATCTTGAACCGGATGCCTTTCGGGCGGCATATCAGAATGATCGGCGGCAACAAGGTTGCGACCTTCAGGGCGGGCATCAAGATTGACCGATTGACGACGATTACCTTTATTATGGCTGGGGCGATTGCGGGACTTGCCGGATGGTTGCTGGCGCTCAGGACATCGGGGGCGACGGCTAATTTGGGCACCGGCATGCTGTTTCAGGCATTTGCCGCGGTTGTTATTGGCGGGGTGAGTTTGCAAGGTGGCGTGGGTTCTTTATCAGGCGTCTATGCGGGTGTGTTGTTGCTGTCGTCGATCAATACGGCGATCAATCTGATGGGGATGCCTGCACATTTCACGCAGATCATCCATGGTGGTCTCGTGCTCGTTGCAATGTTGCTTGATACGCTCAAGACGCATATTCGCGCCCGGATGATTTAAAAAGGAATTTTGTTATGGGTGATCGGCTCAAAGGGCGTGTGGCTGTTATTATTGGCGCGGCACGCGGGATTGGTGCGGGTATTGCGGAGAGGTTCATCGAGGAAGGCGGGTGCGTCATTATCGGTGACACGGAGCGGGAGGCAGGACTTGCGACGGCCAAAGCGCTCGGGGGGGATGCGAAGGCCCGGTTCTGTTTTGTCGATGTGACAAAGCCGGAGGATATTGCGAAGGCGGTGTCGGACGCGATCACGCAGTATGGCAGGCTTGATATCATGGTTCAGAATGCGGGGATTTATCCGTGGACTTTGATCGAGAACACATCTCCGGAAGAATGGGACAAAGTGCTGGCCGTCAATTTGAAGGGCTGTTTTCTGGCGGCGAAAGCGGCGCTTGGTCCGATGCGGGCGCAGGGCTATGGCCGGATCGTGTTTACCTCATCGATTACGGGGCCGCGGGTGACGAGCCCGGGCCATGGGCATTATTCGGCGTCGAAGGGGGGCATCAATGCTTTTATCAAAGCGGCGGCGATTGAATTTGCAGGGTACGGGATTACGGTGAACGGCGTGGAGCCGGGGAATATCCTGACCGACGGGATGAAGGCGCATCGCAGCGAAGAGTTTATCAAGTCGATGGCGGCGATGATCCCGCTTGGTGCTCTTGGAACGCCGCGTGATGTTGCGAATGCGGTGCTGTATCTGGCGTCCGAGGAAGCAAGTTATGTGACCGGAACGACGATTATCGTCGATGGCGGACAAACCTTGCCGGAAGGTGCGGATTTCAAAGTTGTACCCGATTGAGTTGATGGAGAGAGAGCGATGACCACACCTGAAGAGCGCCTCAAAGCAATGGGCCTGACCTTACCGGCGGTGCCGGTTCCGGTGGCGAATTATGTGCCCTACCGGTTTGCGGGCAATTTGTTGTATTTGTCGGGGCAGGGGCCGAAGCAGCCGGACGGGACCTATAAAATTGGTCGTCTCGGCAGGGATGCGAGCGTTGAGCAGGGCTATGCTGAGGCGCGGCTTACCGGGTTGCAATTGCTGGCGGTTGCGAAAGCGGCTTTGGGCGAGTTGAGCCGGATCGAGGCGGTGATCAAATTGCTCGGCATGATCAATGCGGAACCGGATTTCTCCGATCATCCGATAGTGATTAATGGGTGCTCGGATTTACTTGTCGAGGTGCTTGGTGATGCGGGACGCCATGCGCGTTCGGCGGTGGGCATGGGATCGTTGCCGAACAGAATGATGGTCGAGATCGAAGCAATCCTGCTGGTGCGCAACTAGGAACGGATTGAAGATGTCGATTGACAATTTGAAGGCAGAGATTGCGCGCGAGTTCGGGACACCGGCGCTGGTGATCGATCTCGATGTGGTCGAGCATAATATCGCCAAGGCGCAGGCTTTTTGCGATGCGGCGGGTGTTGGCAACCGGCCGCACATCAAAACGCATAAAAGTCCGGTTTTGGCGGCGATGCAGCGTGATGCGGGTGCGCGGGGGATTACGTGCCAGAAGCTTGGCGAGGCGGAAGTGATGGCCGCGGGCGGGCTTGATGACATTCTGATCACGTATAATCTTTTGGGCGAGGAAAAGCTTGGCCGATTGGGGAAGCTCTCTGCCGAGAAGACGGTGACTGTTGCAGCCGATAATCCGGTGACGATTGCAGGCTTGCCGATGGCAGGACGGATTGCGGGACGGCCGATCAATGTTGTGGTTGAATGTGATTCAGGGCGGAAACGGGCGGGCGTCGAAACGCCGGGAGAGGCGATTGCGCTGGCGGAATTGATTGCTGCATCGCCGGAGCTTTCTTTTGCCGGATTTGTGTTTTACCCGCCGGACAAGACGGTTGCATCCTCGCAGCATTTCTTCGACGAAGCGGTTGCGGGTGTTCGGGCGCTCGGGCTTGAACCACGGATCTTGTCATCCGGTGGGTCGCCCAATCTGGGGATGCTGCAGGAGTTTCATGGCATCACGGAACATCGGGCCGGAACCTATATTTATAATGACCGGATGATGATGGCGCATGGCATGGCGACGTTGGATGAATGCGCGTTGCAGGTTTATGCAACCGTTGTGAGCCGGGCAGGCGCTGAGCGCGGTATTCTCGATTCCGGCTCGAAGACGCTCACAGCCGATACGGGCGGCGGGCTCGACGGGTTCGGGCTGATCCGCGAATATCCGCAGGCGCGGATTGCGGGCTTTTCGGAAGAGCACGGGATGCTCGATCTCTCCAAGACAAATGACCGCCCCGGTGTCGGGACGATTGTGAGGGTTGTGCCGAACCATGTGTGTGTGGTGGTCAATATGTTCGACCGCTATGTGGCGGTGCGGGGCGACAGGCTCGTGGGCGAAATCGATATTCCCGCGCGCGGTAAACTTACCTGATTATCCGCGCTGGGTTGCGATTGCGTCGCGGATCCGGTGGACGACCACGGGAAGATGCTCTTCAATCAGGCAGACCGGATTGATCCCGATGCGGTTTTGGTCGCGGAACATCGGGTCGACGTGAACCGGGATCGGGCCGGATTGCAGGGCATTGACGAGCGTTCCGGCATTTGCGGATGCGTAATGCAGTTTGATGTCGAGGGTCGGGATGTCGGAAGTGTTCGCAAAGCCGTGGCGGGTGATTTCAATGTCGTTGATGCCGGAAAGGCCGTCGGCGATGACATCCATCAGGTGCTTCCAACGGGTGTGACGCGTGGCGTCACCCTCCTCAATGAAGAGGCGCAAGGCGGTGAGAACGCCGACGATCTCTTCCTTGCCGGCTTTGCAGGGACGCCCGATGCCGTGCTGGGGAACGCCCTTCATGCGGCTTTTGTCGATGAGGGTTGCGGGTGGTTGCCACATATCCCAGAAAATATCGAAATCGAGATGCTGGAGGGCAGCGGCCATGACAAGATCACGCCGGCCGCAGAGAATGCCGCTGGCTTGCGGCCCGCCAATGACTTTACCGCCCGAGAAGGCGACGAGATCGGCACCTTCATCGATAAAGCGCTTCAAATTTGATTGCGGGGGAAGCTGGGCCGCGGCATCGACGATCACGGGAATGCCATGGGCTTTTGCCACGCGGGTGATGTCGGTGAGCGGCGGGCGGGCTTGGGAATCGGCGACATAGAAAATCGCGGCGGTTCGCTCCGAAATGGCGGCTTCGATCTCCCAATCCTCGGCATCGCGAACGCCTGCGCCGGAATAGCGGTCTGGCAGGCCGACCTCGATAATGGTGACGCCGGCAGCGCGGACGGCGTGATCATAAAAATTCCGCTGGCAGCGGATCATGATGACTTCGTTTTTGAGGCCTGTCGTGTCGGGCAAACGCGCCATGCGCGAGGGGTCGAGGCCCGTGATACAGGCGGCGGTGGCCAAGAGAAGGCAGGCGGAAGCGCCGGAGGCGACATAGCCGGCTTCGGCACCGGTGATATCAGCGATGATGCGGGAGGCTGCGGCCTGAAGTTCGGCAATATCGACGCAATGCCGGGACGCCTCAACCATTGCAGCTGACACTTCGCTGCGCATAATGCCGCCCGAGAGCCGAGTGGCGGGGCCTTTGGCATTGATGGCGATGATGACGCCGAGTGTGTCGTAAATGGACATGTTTGTTCCGGGGTTCGATTTTGTTGACGATACAGCGAAGCGGCGTTGCCGGATAGATTGTAGTTTGAAGAATTGGGAGTGGGTGTGAATTTGGTTGATCTTAGCTGACTTGGCCTCGGTCGAGATTATGGCTTCCGTTTCGCAGAGTTCATTCATTAAACCTGTAGCCGCAGCAAGACGAGAGCGAAGCCTTGAGGCCGAACCGGACATGGGCTGCGTCTGGAGATATTGTGGCGTGCCTATGACAAGGCTTACGGTATTAAGTCAGTATGTCTTCGTTATTTTAATGCCGCTGGAGCAGACCCAGAGTCTTCCATCGATTCCATAGGCAAATTTTTGCACTGCCGTTCTCATATTTGAGCGGATGAGACACATCAATCACAGTTCTTGAAGTTCTGCTTGATGCAACGACTTGCTGCTTCTTGTGCTTCTGCGATCTGAGCAGGAGTCATTAGCTTTGCAGCTTTATCGTAGTTCTTTAGAGCGTCGGAATTACCGTCAATAGCTGCAATATTCCACCACATGTGAGCTTTGACATAATCCTGCGCATTACCGTACATCAAACCGAGATTGTATTGTGCAAATGCATTACCCTGCTCTGCAGCGAGGGTGTACCATTTAAACGCTGCATTATAATCCTGTGCTACACCTTGACCATCAATCAACTTATTACCGAGATTGTTTTGCGCGTGAGCATACCCCTGCTCTGCAGCAAGTGTGTACCATTTAACTGCTGTCTTATAATCCTGCGCTACACCATTACCTTCTTCGAACATCAAACCGAGATTGTATTGCGCTGAAGCGACACCTTGTGCTGCAGCGAGTGTGTACCACTTAACCGCTGTCTTATAATCCTGCGCTACACCATTACCATTAAAGTACATCAAACCGAGATTGAATTGCGCTTGAGCATCACCTTGTTCTGCCAAAGGTTTTAAAAGTTGAAGTGCCGCAGCAAAATCCCCTTTTTCTGCTGAAGCAACCCCATCTTCAACATCATCCGCAATCGCAGCGTGACTGAAACTCAGCATCAGCAGCATAAGAAATAGAACAAGCGTCTTGATCAGATTGCGCATAGTTACTGTTTCCGCACCCCTCGAAGTCCCATCATAGACCCCATAATCATCCTCTGCCAAGTCTGCTCCACGCAGTCGAGCAATCAGATGGGAATAGCTTGGAGATGAATCGATCAAGAGATTGGTCAAGGTAATGTAGGGAAATCGTTTTTGATAAAAAAGGAGGGCTGACATTGGAAAATGTCGGGTTATTTCTGAATCCCAATTTCCTATGCTTGATGATGAAACGAAGGTAGCTTACAATTCATACATAAGCTCAAAATGGGGAACAAAATGATAAATCCAAAGAGCTTCAAATTTAGCCGATCAATATTTGGATCAAGAGCCATTAGATATGGATTTATCTGGCTTGTACTTATTTTCCCCATGATAGGTAATGCGAAGGCGGACTCTATTTTAATTAATGCGTCAAGTTTCTTAAATAGCATTATTTTCCATTACATTAAGCAGGCGGTTCTAAACGAAGAGCTAAACAACCTGACAGATCACGGGAAACAAGTGTGCTTAGCTGGCGGTGTTCGTACTTACGACTGCTCGAATGTTAAATCTCTCGGTGAAGGTATTTGCTTAGCTGGCGGTGTTCGTACTTACGACTGCTCGAATGTTAAATCTCTCGGTGAAGGTATTTGCTTAGCTGGCGGTGTTCGTACTTACGACTGCTCGAATGTTAAATCTCTCGGTGAAGGTATTCAGCTCGCCGATAATAGCGGGGTCGATCTCAAATGG
The DNA here is from genome assembly GCA_945883115.1 of Alsobacter soli. Taxonomy (GTDB): domain Bacteria; phylum Pseudomonadota; class Alphaproteobacteria; order Rhizobiales; family Beijerinckiaceae; genus CAIUPE01. The sequence goes on along the minus strand of CAMCXA010000019.1, from coordinate 24,280 downwards.
GCGTGGGATGCATTTAAAGACCAAAACGGTTACGTTGCTTGGGTATGCAGAGGGGCTAACACTAGGCGTTTCGCTGAACAGTCTCAATGTGGACAAAGCGAAAAGGCGGATAGGATATGGCCCAGTCCTTAAAATAAAACATAACTGAGAGCAGCACTTGGCTTTTGTCGACAATTTTATTATGGCACGAGGAAAGGTCAAAGGTCGTCATATGCTGAAAGCTGGCTAGGGGGATCAATCTGATCTTACTCGACGGCCGACTAATCGAAGAGATTAACTTTACACGTCCTAATTTCATCCCTCGTTTCAAGAAGCATATCATCAAGGAGGGGGGCAGCGAATCGGCAATCCATGTGGGTGGGGGTGGCACTTCGATGTTTAATGCCAATCAGTTTCTGATATCAACCAATTCAAGCGCACTAACGACCCTGCACAACAAAAATGTGGGGCCTTGTGTGGGGCCAATCTAAAATTAAATAAATTAAACAATATAAATCAATTACTTAAATGAATTATTGGCGGAAGGGGTGGGATTCGAACCCACGGTAGGCTTTCACCTACGCTAGTTTTCAAGACTAGAGCCTTAAACCACTCGGCCACCCTTCCATACCGCGCAACACGGCGTCTTCTGCAACCAGCTTACGCTAGTTTTGACGCGTCCCGTTTTGACGGGCCGCGCCCTTCGGGTGCCTTCGGCATCCAACGCCCTTTCGGGTCGTTGTCAAGACGAGAGCCTTAAACCTCTCGGCCACCCTTCCATACCGCGGAACACTGCGTCTCTTGTCCATACCGCGGAACAAGGCGTCTCTTGTCCATACCGCGGAACACGGCGTCTCTTATCCATACCGCGCAACACGGCATCTTCGCTTTTCCTGCGCTTGCGGCGATTTGGACTTTCCCGTCTTTCACGGACAGGGCTGAACCGAACAGCGCATCGTTGCGTAAACTTGGTAACGAATTTACAAAGTGACCAAATTTGCAACGCGACGAGGAGAAGCGAATGGCGCGGTTATATGCATTTGTTCGGAGTGCGGCAATATGTTTTATCGCTTTGACCGCGCTTCCGGGGGCGGTTGCGCGGGCTGACGAGGGGACATTGCTGAAAGGGGAGGGCATTCGGGAGACAGTCAACGGCAAGCGGATTTATCTCGCGATCCCTTTCGGGGGGGAATTCCCGCTTTATTACCAACGGAGCGGCAAGGTGGACGGCTCGGGCGAGGCAGTGGGGCTGGGGCGGTTTCTTCGCCCGACTGATAGCGGAAAATGGTGGATCGAGAAGGAAACACTGCTCTGCCAGCAATGGACAAGTTGGTATGACGGCAAGAAATTCTGTTTCGAGTTGCGGAAACTGCCCGGCGACGAACTGGCCTGGTTCCGCGATGATGGCGAAAAAGGAATTGCGCGAATTGGTGTCGAGGAGATTGCGACTCAGCAGGATTGAGGTGCGATTCCGGCGGTGTTCGGTCGGGATTTAGGCCTTTTTTCCATGAGACGGAGATAAGATATCGGGAATTCATCAACGATATCAACTCATCAAGGCGCTTGTCAGAAAAATCGGAACGGGTTAAGGTAGTGCTAACGTTTTATGACTTAAAGAACGTTGCCCGGCTATCTCGATCCTTCCGGCGCTGAATTCAGCGTCTGACAAGAGTGGAAAAACGGTTTGAAATTAAAGTCTTATGGGCCGATTGCGGCTTCAATGTCGAGTTTGTTGCAATTTGGGGACAGATCTTGTTCCCGGGCTGTCAAGTTGATGTCGATCATCGGGCTCGGCTTGCTGGTTGCGAATTGCGGCAATGGCCAACGCGCCGATATTGATCCGAAATATGGTGTCCGGCCTAGTCCGCGGGTTGTTGCGCAGGGGCAAGAGATCCCCAAGGGCGGCGGTTTCGAGAAAATCGGCAAGCCTTATGTGGTGGCAGGCAAGCTTTATACGCCGCGTGACATGACGAATTATTCCGCCAAGGGGCTTGCCTCCTGGTATGGTGACGAATTCCATGGCCGCAAGACGGCGAATGGCGAAGTTTTTGATTATGGGTCGGTGACGGCTGCGCATCCGACGATGCCGCTTCCAAGTTATATCCGGGTGACCAATCTCGAAAATGGCCGCTCGATCGTGGCCCGCGTCAATGATCGGGGGCCGTATCACCAGAATCGCCTGATCGACGTTTCGGCGCGTGTTGCCGAAGCACTGAATTTCAAGCGGAAGGGCATTGCCAACGTCAAGGTCGATTATCTTGGTCGTGCATCGGTTGACGGGAGTGACGACGCTATTCTGATGGCAAGTTTGCAAACCGACGGGCGTCCGGCGACACTTACGGGAAATACGGCACCGGTGCAGGTTGCCAGCAACACGTCGGATTTCATCACGGATTTGTTTGCAGACACGCCTGAACCTCAGGCCAATAAACAGGAAGAGCCACTCGTTTTGGCATCCGCAAGTTCGTCGGAGTCCCCGGTTTTGGATGGTATTCCGCTGCCGCCAGTGCGTCCGCTGATGAATTGGGCACCTGCACGGCTTGAGGTTGCACAGAAGGCGGTTCTCGGGACGCCTTCTCTTGCGAGCGGAGCGTTTGCCTCTGCTGCTGCAGTACCCGTTCCGCTGCCGCGTCCAAGCGATCAGGCATATTGATCTGTCCGCAGACGCTCAATTCTCGTGCGAACAGGTTGCGACGCGCTTGAATTTGGCATTGTGGCGTGGTTGAAGTCGGCTTGTGTCGTCACAGGACGGGTCGAAGCGTTTGAAAACTCCTCGCAAATATTCTGGCCCAGCCCGTTTCATCACGCTTGAGGGCGGGGAGGGGACGGGTAAGTCCACGCAATCGCGCCATTTGGTGTCGGCACTTGCGGTGTTGGGAGTCGAGGCTTTCGCAACGCGGGAGCCGGGCGGCTCTCCCGGCGCGGAATATATCCGGAAATCAATCCTTGACCCGGAGCGGCCCGATCTATCGGCGCTCTCGGAAACATTGCTGTTTTATGCGGCACGTAACGACCATCTCGACACTTTGATCAGGCCGTCGCTCGCGAAGGGGATCTGGGTGGTGTGTGACCGGTTCTCGGATTCAACCCGAGCCTATCAGGGTGCGCTTGGACTGGTAAGCGACGCGCAATTGGCGGTGATGGAAAAGCTCGTTGTGGGGCCGACCGTGCCGGATTTGACGCTTGTGCTCGATCTTCCGGCAAAAATCGGGATTGAGCGGGCGCATCAAAGGCGCGGAGACGGGAAATCGGACGTGTTTGAGCGGCAATCTCTTGAATTTCATAAGAAATTGCGGGACGCGTTTCTCGGATTTGCAAAGGCGGCGCCTGAGCGATTTGCGGTGATCGATGCCAGTGGCGATGAAGCAATCGTCAGGCAACGGATTTGGGATGTTGTTTCGGAGCGGCTGCTTGGCGGGGCGACCCATGGCTGATGCAGAGGTGCTCGAACTCGACAGATTGGCGGGGTTTCCGCATCCGCGCGAGACGGGTGGTTTGTTCGGGCAGGACGAGGCGGAGCGCGTTTTGCTCGAGGCCTATCGCTCGGGGCGTATGCCGCATGCGTGGCTGATTGGCGGGCCCGAAGGGGTCGGGAAGGCGACTTTGGCCTATCGCGCGGCAAAATTCATTCTCAGCCATCCCGACCCGCTATCGGGCGTTGTTCAAAACGCAAAGTCCTTGGCCACCAACCTGAATACCCCTGTTATTCACCGGATCATCGCGCAGGCTCATCCAGATTTGATGATTGTGCGGCGTGAAATTGACTTGAGGAAGAAAACAATTCCGACGCTCATTGCGGTTGATCTCGTTCGCGAGGCATTGCGATTTTTCGGCTCGACCTCGGGTGAGGGAGGGTGGCGGATCGCGATTGTCGATGTCGCAGACGATCTGAACCGGAACGGGGCGAATGCGCTGTTAAAGATGATCGAGGAGCCGCCGGAACGGTCGATTATTTTTCTCTTGGCCAATCATCCGGCGCGGCAATTGCCGACCATACGGTCGAGATGTCGTAAATTGATGCTCAATCCGCTCGCAGTCGAGATCGTCGAGGCGATCTTGCGCGGGAATGCGACGAGCGGGTCTCCCGACCTTTTGCGGAAAGCGGCGGAGTTGTCGGAAGGCTCGATCCGGAATGCGATGCAGTTTCTGGATGCGAAATTGCTGTCCTTGGGGGAAAAGGTCACGGGCATCCTCAATCGATTGCCTGATCTCAACAGGCAAGCGGTTGCGCAATTGGCCGATTCGCTGACCGGGCGGGATCAGGATCAAAGTTTTGATCTTGTCGTGACGTTCGTGACGGACTGGATTGTGGCCGAGTGCGGACAACGGGCGGGCGAGGGTGCATCGATCCTTGCGCCTCTGGCGGAGGTGTGGGAAAAGGGCACGCGGTCGGCACGGGATGTTGACCGGTTCAATCTCGACCGCCGACCCTTTGTCATATCGCTTTTTGCGGATCTGGCCGAGGCGGTCAGGCTTTCCCGCGCCGCCTGAAGACGCGAAAGAGGATCGAGGGCGCAATGGCCGACAAGCCGAGTTTCTATATTACGACAGCGATTTCCTATCCGAATGGATCGCCGCATATCGGGCACGCTTATGAGTTGATTGCAACCGATGCCATTGCGCGGTTCAAGCGGCTTGACGGCTATGATGTGTTTTTTCTGACCGGCACCGACGAGCATGGCCAGAAAATGCTGCAAACAGCGGCGCGCGAGGGAATTACCACGCAGGAATTGGCAGATCGCAATGCGGCCGTGTTCCGGGCGATGGGGCCTGCGTTGAACGCTTCGAACGATGATTTTATCCGCACAACGGAAGAGCGCCATAAACGCGCGTCGCAAGCGATCTGGCAGCGGATGGAAGCGGCGGGCGATATCTACAAGGATAGTTATTCGGGCTGGTATTCCGTGCGGGACGAGGCGTATTTTGCCGAGAACGAGACGGTTGTGAGCGGCGATGGCGTGCGCCGGGGGCCTACGGGAACGCCGGTGGAGTGGGTCGAGGAAGAGAGTTATTTTTTCAAGCTTTCAGCCTATCAGGATCGACTTTTGGCGCTTTATGAGGATTCCCCTGATTTTATCGGGCCGGATGAACGGCGAAACGAGATTTTGAGTTTCGTCAAATCGGGATTGCGGGATCTCTCCGTGAGCCGGACGACGTTTGATTGGGGTATTCAGGTGCCAGGCGCGCCCAAACATGTGATGTATGTCTGGGTTGATGCGTTGACGAATTATATTACGGCGACGGGGTTTCCAGACGAGGGCGGCGAAAGGCGTCATTTCTGGCCGGCGGATGTGCATATTATCGGCAAGGATATTATCCGGTTTCATGCGGTGTATTGGCCGGCGTTTTTGATGTCGGCGGGTTTGCCATTGCCGAAGCGTGTCTTCGGGCACGGATTTCTGTTCAATCGCGGCGAGAAAATGTCGAAGTCTGTCGGGAATGTGATCGATCCGTTCACGCTCGCGGCCCATTACGGCGTTGATCAGCTCCGCTATTTCTTTTTGCGCGAAGTGCCATTCGGCCAGGATGGCAATTACTCGCATGAGGCGATTGTGAACCGGATCAATGCGGATCTTGCGAATGATCTCGGCAATCTGGCGCAGCGGTCGCTTTCGATGATCGCGAAGAACTTGAATGGGGTGATACCGGCTTTTGGCCAGCCCGAAGCGTCGGATCGGGAATTGCTGGAACAAGCCTATGGGCTGGTTGATAAAGCGCGCGCGGCCATGAATGATCTGGCACTGCATACATTGCTTGCCGAGACGTGGAAGGTTGTTGCAGACGCAAACCGCTATTTTGCAAGCGAGGAGCCTTGGATCAAGCGCAAGACGGATCAGGCGCGATTTGAGGCAATACTCGCCGTAACGACGGAAGTGTTGCGGGTGATTGCGATTATCGCGCAGCCGACAATTCCGGAGTCGGCCGGGCGATTGCTTGATCTCCTTGGTGTTCCCTCCGATTTGAGGATGTTTTCGCACACAAATGCGGGGTATCGGGTTGATGCGGGGACGATACTTCCGCCGCCGCAGCCGATTTTTCCGCGTTATGTTGAAGCCGAGACGGAACAGGCGTCCTGATGCTGGTTGATAGCCATTGCCATCTCGATTTTCCGGATTTCGACGTTGATCGCGACGAGATGCTCGCTCGCGCGCGTTTAGCAGGCGTGAAGAGCATTGTGACGATTTCGACGCGTGTGCATCGCTTCGATGCCATCAGGGCGATTGCCGAGAGTGATCCGGATATTTGGTGCACGGTGGGAACCCATCCGCTGAATGCGGCGGAAGAACCAGACGTTGCACTCGAGACCTATTGTGCGCTTGCAGAGCACGAGAAATGCGTTGGAATTGGTGAAGCTGGACTGGATTTTCACTATGACCGTGCTGAACGGAGCGTCGCGGACCGTGTCTTCCGGACACAGATCGCAGCAGCGCGGATTACGCACTTGCCGCTCGTGATCCATGCACGGGATGCGGACGATGCCATGATTGCAACGCTTGAGGATGAAATGGGGAAGGGGGCATTTAAAGCCGTGCTCCATTGTTTCTCGTCGACGAAGCGATTGGCAGAGGTGGGGGTACGGCTCGGGCTTTATGTGTCGTTTTCGGGGATATTGACGTTCAAGAGCGCGCTTGCCGTGCGCGAAGCCGCGGAGAGTGTCCCGCTTGACCGTTTGCTCGTTGAAACCGACGCGCCCTATCTTGCGCCGCAGAGCCATCGCTCCAAACGGAACGAGCCCGCTTTTGTTGCCGAAACGAACGAGGTTTTGGCAGGTGTGAAAGGTTTTTCGCCCGAAGACATGGCAGCGCAAACGACGGATAATTTTTTCACGCTTTTTTTAAAGGCGAAGCGGCCTGACGAAAGAGCGGCGCGATGAGCCTTTCCATTACAATTTTGGGATGCGGGTCATCCGGCGGCGTTCCTCGGCCAGCGGCGGGCTGGGGAGAGTGTGACCCGAACGAACCCAAGAACCGCCGCAGGCGGTGCTCGATCCTCGTTCAGAGACGTTCGGGAACTGAAAAAACCAATGTGATTGTCGATACTTCGCCTGATTTGCGCGAGCAATTGTTGAGCGCGGATCTGAAGCATATCGACTCGGTGCTCTTTACGCATGACCATGCCGATCACACGCACGGGATTGATGATGTGCGGGCGGTCGTGATCGAAATGCGTCGGATTTTGCCGGTTTATTCGGATGCGCGAACGGCTAAAAACTTGAGAGATCGCTTCGGGTATTGTTTTGAATCGCCGCCCGGAAGCGATTATCCGCCCATCGTCCGCGACTTCCGGCTCGTGGAAGGGCATGAGACCGAAATCGAAGGGGCGGGCGGGAGTATCCGTGCGATTCCGTTCGAGGTACAGCATGGCGACATTATGGCGCTCGGGCTCCAGTTTGGACGGGTCGCCTATACGCCGGACGTGAATGATGTGCCTTCAAAAAGCCTGAAATATCTCGAAAATCTAGATATCTGGATTATTGATGCGTTGAGACGCCGGACCCATCCTGCGCATTTCAACCTGGCCGAGTCGCTGGAATGGATCGCACGTATGAAACCCAAGCGCGCCATATTGACGAATATGCACAATGATCTCGATTATGCGACCTTGTGCAAGGAACTGCCTGAGAATGTGGTTCCTGCCTATGACGGCATGGTGATCGAGATTCCGAACCAATAGTGGTACGGTCGCGCCTATGCTTCTTGGATGAATGTTTGTTCAAAATAACGCGCAACTCCGAAGTGTGACAACTGAAGCTGTAAAAATTGGTTTCGTGATCATACCCCTCGGACTTAGAGTGTTCCAAGAGCTGAATTTCTCGGCAATATCGAATGAAGCGCTCTTTGTAAGGTCTACAATTGAACCAGCTTAAGAGCGGGCGAATTACAGGGAACGTCCATTTGTGTTGACAATTCGTACGCTTATACCGTACATATTACACGATGAACATCCGATCAATCAAACACCGTGGCTTGAGGCGTTTTATCGAGAACAATGATCCGCGGGAAATTCGTGGTGACCTTGTTAATAGAACGCGAAATATTTTGACGGTGCTGATGACGGCTTCCGATATAGCGGGCGTTCAGGGTCCGCCGGGTTGGCGGATTCACGAGTTGGTGGGCGACCGCGCTGGGACTTGGAGTATTTCGGTCTCCGGCAACTGGCGCATTACCTTTGCTCTTGTTGGCGGCGAGATTGTTGAGTTGAATATGGAGGATTACCACTGATGAACGAAGTATCGTTGAAGATCGGTATGAAACCGAGCCACCCGGGCGCTTTTATCCGTTCCGAAATTCTTGAAGAGTTGCATCTTTCAGTGAGTAAGGCCGCCGAGGCGTTGGGTGTGCGGCGTGCTACTTTGTCCGACCTCGTGAACGAGAAGGCGGGCCTTTCTCCCGAAATGGCTTTGCGGATTGAAAAAGCCTTCGGTGTGAGCATGGATACGCTGCTTAAGATGCAAGCATGGTTCGATACCTACACGATGCGTGAGCAGGCGGATACGATTGACGTGCATCCTTATCTTGCTTCGGAATAATGCGTTCACGCCAATTTTTACGGTTGCGTCCATTAACGGGGAAGACGATGGCGTGATGAGCATAGCTGGAGAGTGTGCTGGTGCACCGTTGGATTCTGAGTGAAGCATATTGGGATACCCTTTAAGATAATTTTAGTTCCATAATATATCTTATGCGAAATTTATATTCCTGCTTCCCTGTCTCTTCGATCAAAATTCTCAATGTGCATCGTTGGCAATCAAGGCGTGCTGATTGAAATCATCCGGTGCAAAACTCGTGATCTCTGTGTCCCATGCTTGATCTTCGCTGCGGATTTGGGCGTTGTCGGAAACGAAGAAAGGACTGCCGCCCATGAAGCCGTCACGGGATATCCAGAATTTGATCGACATAATGGTCGCGCTGCGAAACCCTGTTGGCGGGTGTCCATGGGATATCAAGCAGACCTTTGCGACGATTGCCCCCTACACCATCGAGGAAGCCTATGAGGTTGCGGATGCGATCGAACGGAATGATCTGACAGACCTGAAGGACGAACTCGGAGATTTGCTGCTTCAGGTCGTCTATCATGCAAGAATGGCCGAGGAGCTGGGTTCATTCGATTTTGGCGACGTGGTGAGAGCGATCACCACGAAACTGATCAGACGGCACCCGCACGTATTCGACAAGAGCCGCGCTTTGACGCCTGAGGAAGTCAAAGGGCTGTGGAACGAGATCAAGGCGGCGGAACGTGCGGAAAAGCGGGAAGAAAGGCTAAAAGCAGGCTTCGAGCCCGAGCAAGCCCCCTCGCTTCTGGACGGAATTCCGGCCCATCTCCCTGCCCTGACACGCGCGGAAAAACTTCAATCGCGCGCGTCAACTGTCGGATTTGACTGGAATAATGCCGAATTGGTGCTCGACAAAATCCGGGAGGAGATCGGAGAGATCGAGGAAGCGATCAAGGGTGGTCGCCAAGAGGAGATTGTCGACGAGGTGGGTGATTTACTCTTTGCAGTTGCCAATCTTGCGCGGCATCTGCACGTTGATCCGGAGGCCGGTTTACGCGGGACAAATCTGAAATTTACGCGTCGATTTAAATATATAGAGGAAAGTCTTGCAGTAAAAGATCGTTCTCTTGAAGATGCAACGCTCGACGAGATGGAAGCGCTTTGGATTGAGGCGAAGACGAAAGCACAGGGTTGATCATGATCCGCGAGGTCAAACGCTTTGCTGCACCTGCTCACCCGACCGGATCAATCGCGCTTTGGGAAATTTTTGGGTGAAACGTGATTCTTTTTCGGGGATCAGCCGGATGACAAGCCGCATGCGGCCGAGATCATCAACGCGGCGTTCCAGTACTTCCGCCTCTTCATAGAGCCAGTGCAGCAACGCCCCCTGCGACGGGTCGAGCAGCAGCGTATAGACAGGCCGATTGCGCGAGAGGCGATATTCAACGGCATCAAGCAGCGTGGGGATACCCTCCCCCGTTAGTGCCGAGACGAGAATTGGACGCTCGTCACTCAGACGGCCGGATAAGACAGCCAGAAGCCGATCGGCATCGGCAGGATCCAAAAGATCGGATTTGTTCCAGACCTCGATGATGCGGTGGCTATCTTTCGGGTTGATGCCGAGATCTCCGAGGATTTTGACGACATCTGCAGCTTGCGCCTCGGTGTCGCCATGCGAGACATCGCGGACATGAAGGATCACTTCAGCAGAAATAACGTCTTCGAGCGTTGCGCGGAAGGCGGCAACCAGCATTGTCGGCAGGTCGGAGATGAAACCGACCGTGTCATTCAGGATCACTTGTTCGCCGTGGGGCAGCTTGACGATGCGCGCTGTGGGATCGAGCGTTGCAAACAGCATGTTTTCGGCCAAGACTTCCGCCGAGGTCAGGCGGTTGAATAGCGTCGATTTCCCGGCATTGGTATATCCGACGAGGGCCACGACAGGATATGGCACTTTGCTGCGGCTCTTGCGATGCAAGCCGCGTGTGCGCTTGACGTCCTCGATATCGGCTTCGATCCGGATCATGCGCTCCTGAATGAGACGCCTGTCGGCTTCGATCTGCGTTTCACCCGGACCACCGAGAAAGCCGAAGCCACCGCGTTGGCGCTCAAGATGGGTCCAGGAGCGGACAAGACGGCTCTTCTGGTAGGCAAGATGGGCGAGTTCGACCTGGAGCGAGCCTTCGCGTGTGCGGGCGCGTCTGCCGAAGATTTCGAGGATCAGACCCGTGCGATCAATGACCTTGATCCCGAGTGCCTTTTCCAGATTGCGCTGTTGCACAGGGCTGAGCGCGCAATCGGCGACCATGAGGTCAATATCCTGATCTTCGACCATCGATGCCAGTTCCTCGACCTTGCCCTTGCCGAGATAGGTTGACGGGCGTGGTGCCGCAATCGGAATGATCATGGAGGCGGCAATTTCGAGATCGATTGCCGCGGTCAGCCCACACGCCTCTTCAAGCCGCGCTTGGGCTGACCTCAAATTAACGTGTTGCTCGCTCTGAACGCCCGTGCGGTTGGTTGACGGGCGACGGGTCGGATAAGGACCGATCACAAGCGTGCGTGTGCCGCTGGCAATGGCCTTTTCCGGCTCAAACAGCCCATTTGATGAGCGAACCTCTGGCTCGACGTGCTCTGCCACGTCAGTCCTTTAACACCGCGCCGGTTTCGTCCGTCTGATCAAACAGGATCAACGGCGCTCCGGGCATGATGGTTGAAATGGCGTGTTTGTAGACAAGCTGGGATTGCCCGTCGCGGCGGAGCAAAAGGCAGAAATTATCGTACCAAGAGACAATACCCTGCAGTTTGACGCCATTGATCAGAAATATTGTCAGAGGGATTTTGCTCTTGCGGACATGGTTCAAAAACGTGTCCTGCAGATTTTGGGGGCGTTCAGTTGCCATCATTGCCTCTTCTTTTCTTTGTTCGGAGCCGGTTGAGAAGCTCCGTTTGCCGTTTTCTTTTGATACGCATTCAGGGCGACACAAACACCCCGCCTTGAATTAGGGTCTACCCCAAGATTAAGACGAAACAAAGGAAGGATCAACCAGGAGCGCATTTCTACGCCGGGGTGCGCCTTTTTGATCACCCTATTCCGAGCAGTTTGAGTTTTCGATGAAGCGCAGAGCGCTCCATTTCGACGAATTCAGCGGTGCGCGAGATGTTTCCGCCAAACCGGTTGATCTGGGCGATCAAATATTCACGCTCGAATTCCTCGCGTGCCTCGCGAAGTGCCATCGCCATGAGCTTTTCACCCCCCTGCCCCTGAGGTGTTGCCGGAACAAGCGAGCCGACATCCTGCGGCAGGAACTCGGCTGTTACAGGCACAGAGACGTCGCCTTCAGCCAGAATCAGCAGACGTTCAATATTGTTGCGCAATTGGCGGACGTTACCGGGCCAATCATGCGATTGCAGGATGGCCAAGGCATCGTCAGCGATCAACCGCCGTGGAATACCCGCCGATTGGGAAATCTGGTCGAGAAAATAATCGATCAAGAGCGGAATATCATCACGCCGTTCGGCCAAGCCCGGCACGCGCAGCGGAACGACGCTCAAACGATGCAGCAAATCTTCGCGGAATCTGCCCATTTCAATTTCTCGGGCAAGATCACGTGAGGTTGACGAGATCACACGAATATCGACAGTAACCTTTGACGAGCCGCCAACACGTTGAAAACTCTGGTCGATCAGCACGCGGAGGATCTTGCCTTGGGTTTCCTTCGGCATATCCGCGATCTCGTCGAGATAGAGCGTGCCACCATGTGCTTCCTCGAAGGCTCCGATCCGGCGGGGTGAACCTGGGGTTTCCTCCGCTCCGAACAGTTCCATTTCCATCGAATCGGGCATGATCGTTGCGGCGTTCAGTGCGATGAAAGGACCGCTCGAACGAGACGAGGAATTGTGCAATGTGCGCGCGGCAAGTTCCTTGCCCGATCCCGGTGGCCCGGCGATCAGGACGCGGGCATTGGTGATCGCTACTTTTTCAATCGCCTGACGGAGATGGTTGATAACGACGGAATTACCGATGATTTCGCTCGCTTGCGGAGAACGGGTGCGAAGTTCTTTCACCTCGCGCTTCAGGCGGGAGGTTTCAAGCGCACGTTCCGCAATCAAGATCAGTCGATCCGCTTTGAATGGCTTCTCGATGAAGTCATAGGCGCCGCGTTTGATGGCTGACACGGCAGTTTCAATGTTGCCATGCCCCGAGATCATAACGACCGGAAGTTCGGGATTCTGCTCCTTGATGAGATCAAGCAACTGCAGGCCGTCCAGTTTCGATCCCTGAATCCAGATATCGAGAAACACAAGATTCGGACGACGTGCCGAAATTGTGTTCATCGCTTCATCTGAATTGGCAGCTGTCCGGCAGCTGAAACCCTCATCTTCCAGTATACCGGCGACAAGACCACGAATATCGGCCTCGTCGTCAACAATCAAAATATCAGCGCTCATTCAGGAGACCTTTTCATTTGAACGGGGTTCCGGCTGGTGTTCCGGCTCCTCGCCTGCCACAGGGAACCAGAGGCGAACTCTGGCGCCGCGGGCACCATCGACACGATCGAGCAACTCAATACCGCCGCCATGCTCTTCGAGAATTTTTCCGACGATTGCGAGCCCGAGCCCGGTGCCACCTTCTCGCGTCGTCATGTAGGGTTCCAACAGACGCTGGCGACTTTCGGCGGGGAAACCTTTGCCATTGTCGGACACATCAATCGAAATAATCTGATTGTTCAGTGAGACGTTCACGTCGATCAGGCTCTCGCCCCGCTCAATGGCTGGAACAGCCTGAATTGCCTCGGTCGCGTTCTTTACAATGTTTGTCAGCGCCTGAGAGATCAAACGGCGATCGAAACTCGCTGAGGGAAGAATATCGGGTACCAATTCTGTGAATGAGATATCCGGATGGGCCACGCGCATGAGGAACAAAACCTGACGAACGACACTTCCGACGTCATCAAGCTCGGGCAGCGGTTTCGGCATGCGGGCAAATGAGGAAAATTCATCGACCATGCGCTTGATGTCGTCCACCTGACGAATGATCGTGTCCGTGCATTGGTCGAAAATCTCCCGATCCTCAACAATGACTTTACCGTATTTCCGGCGAATTCGCTCGGCGGAGAGTTGGATCGGAGTAAGCGGATTCTTGATTTCGTGAGCAATACGACGGGCGACATCGGCCCAAGCAGCACTCCGTTGAGCGGTAACGAGGTCCGTCACATCATCGAGCGTCACAATGGCGCTGCGCTCCATATCGCCGGATTGATCTGACGCGACCCTGACAGTGAGCGTGCGCTCCTGAGAATTCACCTTGATATTGACCTGTCCCTGTGTCGCGCGTTGGCGATCAACGGCAGCCTCGGCGATGAAGGGTGCGAGCTCCGGCATGATCGAGATGAGCTGTTCGCCTTGCAAATGGTTGGTATCAACCCCGAGAAGCCGTTCTGCGGAGGGATTGAGAACGGTGATCCGACCATCGCCATCCAGTCCTATGACGCCTGCTGATACGCCGGACAAAACGGCTTCCGTAAAACGGCGACGGCGGTCCATAAGCTCATTTGCTGCATGGAGCCGATCCGTCTGCCGACGCAATTCACCCGTCATCTTGTTGAACGTATCGCCGAGATGCCCGATATCCCCTTCCTTTTCGAAAACCGGAACCTGAACGTCATAATTTCCTGTTGCAACCTGATCAGTTGCGAAAATCATGCGGCGAATCGGGGTTACCAACCAATTGGCAAAGCTCAACCCAATCCAGACAGCCGACAAGAGAAGAATGAGCGAAATGAGAGCGTACATACTCGCAAATGCGATCTGGACACCCAGTTTTCCCTCAGAAAGGGCATCATAATATTTAACGACCTGCTCCGCCTGCTTGTGGAAGATAAGAGCCTTTGGATCAACGGCACGTGCCACCAGCAGATAGCCATCGTCAAACCCAGGAACGCGCACAAGGGCCCGGAATACATTGCCCTGAACCGGAAGCATGCAGATCCCTGCCTCGGAACGGTTGGCTTCACTGAATTCGTCCGAAATCGGTAGCGGCATCTCGTCTACCGCCGCATTATCGATGCGTTCAAGCACCGTTTTGTCACCTTTAATGAGAATGGCGACGTAAAAGCCGAGGAAATAAGATCGAGTTCGCATATAATCCCGAAAAAAATCGCGATTTTGATCAAAAACGGGTCGTGCGCGCCCGAGATCTGCCGCCATCAGACCGATTTCGCGCCCGAGTGCCCGGCATTGTACTTCGCGATAGGACCGTGCGACGTCCGCAGAGGTTGTCACCAGTCCCTGAATCGACCGGTTGAATGGGAGATCAATGCCCTTTTCGAGGGTCAACCACCCGACAACTGCCATCAAGATCGCGGGTGTAGCGGCGACAAATCCAAATAATCCAACAATTCTGACATGCAATCCCGACGCAGCCAGACCAGCCTTTCTCGCACGAACGAGGCGAAACACCTCGTTTCCGACGAGAACGAGAAGTATCGCGATCAGAATGCCGTTTACCGAAAAAAGACCGAGGACGATCTCACTGGAACTCACCACCGGAACAAGATTGGCCAGCACAGAAAACGTCGCCAAAGCGGATAGCAGCGCGAGTGCAACGATCACAACGCCAAACGCACTCCGCCAGACCCGCGATAGTTTCGGTACTTGTGGTGAAGCAGCCGGCGAATTTTTTTGAAAGTCAGGCGCAGTCGCTTCAGGCAAAATCGGGCTCTCCGATGGACAGGCCGTATCGAAGGCCCCACTGCGGTTAATCAGCAACAGTGTGGCACAAATACGACATTTTCACGGATGAAGAAACTGCGAATGCAAGTTATCCAAAGCGCTGAAATACGAGTTGTTCCTTTTCTTCAAAGGATCAATGCATCGAACGCATAATTTTTATGTCAAGATCGCGGATTTTCTTTCGTAGCGTGTTTCGATTGACGCCCAGAAGCTCCGCGGCCTTTATCTGATTGCCGCGCGTGGCGATCAAAGCGGCATTGATGAGGGGCTCCTCGACATCGCGCAAAATCCGGTGGTAAAGGCCCGGTGGGGGCCACTGACCTTTGAAATTGCTGAAATAGACGCCGAGATGGAATTCAACAGACTCCATCAGGTTTAGCGGAGTTTTTTGATCACCGTTCACCCCCATCGATGGCGCGACTTCGACTTCTGCAAGTTCGGCATCTACAAGAACATCCGTGATTGTATCTTGGGGGTAAAGCGCAGCAAGCCGCCGTACCATATTCTCAAGTTCGCGAACGTTCCCCGGCCAGCGGTGTTTTTTAAGCCGGTCAAGTGCGCCTCCATCCATCTGCTTGCGCGGTAACCCCTCACGTTCGGCAAGTGCAAGAAAATGGCGAACGAGGTCGGGGATATCTTCCGTGCGTTCCCGCAGTGGTGGAAGACGTAGCGGCACGACATTCAGCCGGAAAAACAGATCTTCCCGAAAGAGCCCATGCTGGATTGCCTGTCGGAGATCTTTGTTGGATGCTGCAATGATGCGCACGTCGGTGCGGATGGCGGTTCGGCCGCCTACACTGGAATATTCGCCCTGCTGCAAAACCCGAAGCAATCGGGTCTGCGCCTCCATCGGCATGTCCCCGATTTCGTCGAGGAACAAGGTACCACCCTCTGCCTGCTCGAAGCGGCCAGTCATCCGTTGAACAGCACCCGTAAACGAGCCCTTTTCATGGCCAAACAGCTCACTTTCGATCAACTCCCTTGGAATTGCTGCCATATTGACTGCAACGAAGGGCCCTTTTTTCCGTTTGCCGTAGTCATGTAACGCGCGCGCGACGAGTTCTTTTCCTGTCCCCGACTCACCCGAGACCATCACGGTCAGATCTGTATGCATCAGTCGCGCGAGGGAACGATAAAGGTCCTGCATTGCAGGCGATCGACCGACCAGCGGTATTTCTTCGGAACCGCCTTCGTCTTCCAAGGGCTGAACATTCTTTGGTCGGGACAGTGCACGCGCTATGATTGCCAGCAATTCTTTCAGATCAAATGGCTTTGGCAGATATTCATAGGCACCCCGTTCGGAGGCGCGGATCGCCGTCATAAAGGTATTCTGTGCGCTCATGACGATGATTGGCAGATCGGGACGCAATTTCTTGATACGTGGCAGCAGATCAAACGCGTTCTCATCGGGCATCACGACATCTGTAACAACAAGATCACCCTCGCCCGCCGCAATCCAGCGCCAAAGAACAGAAGCTTGCCCCGTTGCGCGCACCTGATATCCGGCACGACCAAGCGCCTGACTGAGAACCGTTCGGATTGCAGCGTCGTCATCGGCGACGAGAATAGTGCCAACTGCCATAAAAACCCCTTAAACTGAACGGCCATCCTGTGGCGTGTACATTGGCATCAAAACCCTAAAAATTGTTCGACGCGGTTGAGACTCACACTCGGCAACCCCGCCATGGTCACCAATAATCTTGGAAACCAAAGCAAGGCCGAGGCCAGAACCGGACGGCTTTGTGGTAATGAAGGGATCGAACAATGACCGCATCAAATCATCGGGCACGCCCGGACCATTGTCCCGAACGAGGATCTCAAGCGGCAATGCCACACGCGTCTTGTTTCCGGGACTATTCATCCTGACGCCGGGACGAAATGCCGTTTTCAATTCGATCTCGCCGTCGATCGTATCCATGCCAATGGCCTCAGCAGCATTTTTGATCAAATTGAGGAACACCTGAACGAGTTGATCGCGATTGCCAAACAATAGGGGCAACGAGGGATCATATTGCTCCACAAACCGGATATTCCGTGCAAAGCCCGATCCCGCCAGACGTTTAACATGTTCGAGCACGCTATGAATATTGACGGGTTCCCGTTCGATCGGGCGGCCGTCCGCAAAATCCTCAAACCGGTCAACCAGCTTCACAATCCGGTCTGTCTCGTCACAGATCAATTGCGTGAGTGTCCGATCCTCGTCGCCGACCGATGTTTCGAGTAGCTGCGCAGCGCCACGAATCCCCGATAGCGGGTTCTTGATTTCATGAGCGAGCATCGACCCCATCGCAGAGATTGAGCGAGCTGCACTCCGATGCGTCAATTGCCTGTCCATTTTTTCAGCAATTGTCTTTTCTTGAAGCATCACGATGACTGCGTCATCATCTTCAGACGACGCACTCACGAAAATGTCGACAATCCGATCAAGCCCGATCCTTGGCGAACCCAAATCAACCCGGTATTCGCTGACACTCCCGCCCTGACTTCTGACAGATCTTACAAGCGAAAGAAGAGGCGAGCCGAATGGCACGATGTCGGAAAGATAATGACGTTGCATCATCGACTGGCTGGTTTCGAAAAAAGCCTGCGCCGCGTGATTGGCCTGCAGTATCCGGTCATCCGGTCCAAGAACGAAGACCGGCAGTGGCAAGATGTTAAAAATAGCGTCGGCGCGGCTGCCTGACTCAGAAGTCTGCATCTTCACTTGATCCGCCATCACGATAAACTCCGTCGCTCTTCCGGGGCGAAGAATTTGGACAGGAGAGAAATTACTTCCTGTTCGTTGTCGGTTGTAACGATCTTTTCGCGCTCGACAGCAGATATGGCAGCGCCCTCCTGCACCCGGATTTCCGAATAGGCGGCAAGATGTTTGCGAGCATGCCGAATGCCGACCTCAAGGCCCATTGACGAGAGAAGCGACTGGTAATGCTCAATCGCAGCATCCCGTCTCTCGTTGAGTGACGGCAAGATCATGGGGTGGTCGTTCAGGCCTCGCGCAATCATTCCAACCAACCAGGGTTGTCCCATCGCCGCACGACCGATCATGACTCCATCTGCGCCTGATCGGAACAACATGGCACGAGCGGTTTCAAGCGAACTACAATCACCGTTTGCAATGACAGGTATTTTTACGGCACGCTTGACCGCGGAAATCGCTGTCCAATCAGCGGTCCCCTTATAAAACTGGCAACGGGTCCTGCCGTGGATCGTGACAAGCTTGACACCTGCTGCCTCGCACCGCCGTGCCAGTTCAGGCGCATTCAGCGTTGCCTCGTCCCATCCGAGACGCATTTTGACGGTAACCGGGACTTTGACGGCGGAAACCGTTGCATCAACAAGTTTCAGAGCGAGTTCAAGGTCACGCATCAAAGCGGACCCTGCATAACCACCGGTCACTTTTTTTGCCGGACACCCCATGTTTATGTCGATGATTACAGCGCCCGAGGCTTCCGCCAAACGCGCAGCTTCGGACATCCAGAACGGATCGCGTCCGACAAGCTGCACAACGTGCGGATTAATGCCGGTTCCTTCTGCCCGAAGCCGGGTCTCCTCATGTCCATTGACAAACGAGTCTGACGCGACCATCTCCGAAACGACGAGCGATGCACCAAACCGCCGGGCAATCCGGCGCATGCCATGATCCGTTACTCCCGACATCGGAGCCAGAACAACCCGTCCGGATAAAATGATATCGCCAATGGCCAATGTCATGACTTGCACATTTTTAAGGCAGAAATAAATTCTGCCTACCTTTTACCCTTCTCCGTCATTTGTGACAAGTCGATCAACATCTCTGCGTCAATGATAAAATTTCTTCTTCTTTTTTGACGAGTTTGGTTTGACGTAGCGAGATAAAAAAGCCAAACGACTGTCATGAGTGTTACAACACATCCTTCTGATCGCGCAGACGTTGCCGCACTATTGGTTGCAGCGGGCCGAGGCCTGCGCGCGGGGATTGATCGTCCCAAACAATATCTCAGATTGGTGAGTGAAACGATACTGGGAATGAGCATCAGAGCAATGGCGGCGGACCCGCGCGTCAACCGTATTTTGTGCGTGATCCACCCTGACGACCAAAAGCTTTATGACGAAGTCATTACCGAGCTCGACGAGGAAACACGGCTCCGCTTGCTTCCACCTGCTTATGGAGGTCTGACACGACAAGCCTCCGGCCATGCCGGACTTGAGGCTCTTGCCAAACTGGCACCAAGCCCTCAGCTTGTCATTGTTCACGATGCGGCCCGACCTTTCAGTAGTCTCGCGCTTGTGAGGCGAGGAATTGAAGCTGCTTTCCGTTATGGAGCGGCGATCCCCGGCGTTGCGGTGACTGATACAATCAAACAGATTGATCCGTCTGGGCACGTTGTCGATACCCCGCCGAGGCGCGATCTAAGAGCCGTACAAACGCCGCAGGCCTTCCGTTTTGATCTATTGATCGATGCGCATCGGCGTGCGGCAAGTCTTCTGAACCTTGATTTTACGGATGATGCGGCAATTGCCGAATGGGCGGGTCATAACGTGCATGTTTTCGAAGGCGACATTGATAATCTGAAAATTACCACACCGGACGATATTGTAACTGCCCAGCAGCGCCTCATCGGATTTCTCGAAAACCGTGTCGGGTTTGGCTACGATGTTCATGCTTTTGCGCCGGGCGACCATATCATGCTTGGCGGGATAGAAATTCCGTTTTCACGGAAACTCGCCGGCCATTCGGATGCTGATGTTGCTCTTCATGCGTTGACAGATGCTGTTCTTGGCGCGCTATCATCTGGCGACATCGGATCCCATTTTCCTCCGAGTGATCCGCGCTGGAAGGATGCTTCATCTGACCAATTTCTCGCATTTGCCGCCGAGCGGGTGAGACACCGCGGCGGACGTATCAGCCATCTTGATCTGACGATTATCTGCGAGGCCCCGAAGATCGGTCCAGTGCGTGACGCGATGCGGCACAGGATTGCCGCGATTGCAGGCATTTCCGTCGAGCGCGTTGGCGTGAAAGCGACAACAACCGAGCAGCTTGGCTTTACGGGCCGTGGTGAAGGGATTGCGGCACACGCCGTCGCGACCTTGCTGCTTCCACCTGTGGATTGAATGCGATGTCAGCCGAGGATATTTCTCGTTCGGCGCTCGAGATTATCGAAACTTACACGCGGCTCGGGCTGAAAATCACAACAGCTGAATCCTGTACAGGCGGGATGGTCTCTGCCGCTTTGACTGCGATCTCTGGTTCATCTGCGGTGCTTGAACGGGGCTTTGTCACCTATTCGAATGATGCGAAAGCGGAAATGCTGGGTGTTCCCCCTGCCCTCATCGCGGAACATGGCGCCGTGAGCGCGGCTGTGGCGCGCGCCATGGCCGAGGGGGCACTCCGCAACTCGCACGCAAATGTCTCGGTTTCCATTACGGGCGTTGCGGGACCTGGTGGCGGCTCGGTTTTGAAGCCGGTCGGACTTGTCCATTTTGCATGTGCTAAAAAAGGCTCGCAAACGCTGCACATCGAGCAAAGGTTCGGTGATTTGGGTCGAGAAATTGTGCGAATTCGCTCGGTTTTGAAGGCGCTGGACTTACTCAGAAAAGTAGTCGAGGAGCGAGATCAGTAACATGGCACGCCCTGTCATTCTGAGGCACCGCGATAGTGGGTTGACGCGCACAGCCTATTTCGGGTTTTCATGGACAACACTGTTTTTCGGGTTTTTTCCGGCGCTTTTTCGCGGGGATTATCTCACCTTTATTGGCGGCGTCGTGATTTACGTGATTTTGGCGGCATGGAGTTACGGCATTATGGCGGTTTTGGCCTCGATTGTCTGGGCCTTTCTCTACAATAAATATCATGCCTCGCGCCTTCTCGAGCGCGGATATAAGTTTGCGGATACGGCGGACCGGGTGGCTGAAGCGAAAGCGCGCTGGCGAATTGTCGATGACTTTTAAGCCGATTTCGGATCAGCGATAGATCATTGCGGCCCGTTTTTCAAACGCGTCTGCGAAACGGCGAAAGGCCTGATCGAACATGCCGCCCATTAATAGCCCGAGCATGCGGCTCTTGAACTGGTAATTGATCGAAAATTCGACGGTTGTATTGTTGCCGTTAGCCTTGAAACGCCAGATATTTTCCATGTGGCTGAACGGCCCGTCGACATATTCGACGTCGATGCGCAGGGTCGAGCGATCAAGTGTGACGCGGCTCGTGAATGTCTCGCGGATTGCCTTGTAGCCGACCGACATATCCGCGAGCAAAACCTCGCGCCCATCCTCAAGCGGTAAGCGCTTCCTGATTTTCAGCCCTTCGCATAAAGGCAGAAATTCGGGATAATGTTCGACATCGGCGACCAGATCAAACATCTGATCCGGCGAGAAGCCGACACTGCGTGACGATTGGAACGCCGGCATTTAGCGCCCTGCTTTGGCTAACCGTGCCGCCTTCAGCTTCGCAAAATCCTCGCCGGCATGATGCGATGATCGCGTCAAGGGTGTTGCGGAAACGAGGAAGAAGCCTTTGGTGTAGGCGATGGTCTCGTAGCCCTTGAACGCATCAGGCGTGATGAACTCGATCACAGCATGATGCTTTTTGGTGGGTTGCAGGTATTGGCCGATTGTGAGGAAATCGACGTCGGCTGAGCGCAGATCATCCATCAATTGCAGAACTTCGTTCCGCTTCTCGCCGAGGCCTACCATGATGCCGGATTTTGTGAAGATCGTCGGATCCAATTCTTTCACGCGCTGCAGCAAACGGATCGAGTGAAAATAGCGCGCACCGGGGCGGACCGTCAGGTAATTCGAGGCGACTGTCTCAAGATTATGGTTGAAAACGTCCGGTCGGGCGGCAACGACGATTTCGAGCGCGCCTTCCTTGCGGAGGAAATCCGGCGTTAAAACTTCGATTGTTGTATCGGGAGACCGCACGCGGATCGCGCGGATGACTTTGGCAAAATGTTCCGCGCCGCCATCCGCGAGATCATCGCGATCCACTGAGGTAATGACGACATGGTGGAGACCAAGTTTCGCAACCGAGTCGGCGATTTTTTCAGGTTCATGCGGATCGAGTGAACCCGGCATACCCGTTTTGACATTGCAGAAGGCGCAGGCGCGTGTGCAGGTATCGCCCATGATCATGAAGGTGGCGTGCTTTTTGTCCCAGCATTCGCCGATATTGGGGCAGCTTGCTTCCTCGCAAACGGTGATCAGACCGTGTTCCTTGACGATTTTTTGCGTACTTGCCCAGCCGGGAGAACCAGGAGCCTTCACTCTGATCCAGTCGGGTTTGCGCTGAATGGGATTATCGGGCCGATGGGCCTTTTCGGGATGGCGTGCGGAACCGGCCGACATTCTCCGGGGATCATTGTTCAAAAGGTCGATTACAGTGGCCATAATACTCTTTCACCCGCAGTCCGAAGACCGTGCATTGGTATTCTATCACATATGGATCGCGCGCCCATAGGCATCCAAAACGCTTTCATGCATCATTTCAGACAATGTCGGATGAGGGAAGACCGTGTGCATCAATTCTTCTTCGGTCGTTTCAAGTCCCATGGCGACGACGAACCCTTGAATGAGCTCGGTCACTTCCGCCCCGATCATATGGGCCCCGAGCAATTTGCCGGTTTTGGCATCAAAGATCGTTTTGACGAGGCCGTCAGGCTCGCCGAGAGCGATGGCCTTGCCGTTGCCCATGAACGGAAAGCGACCGACTTTCAGCTCGTAGCCGGCATCCTTTGCCTTTGCTTCAGTCAAACCTACCGACGCGATTTGCGGGTGGCAATAGGTGCAGCCCGGTATTTTGAGTTTATCCATCGGGTGAACATGAAGACCTTTTATCCCTTCGATACAGATAACGCCCTCGTGTTCGGCCTTATGTGCCAACATTGGCGGGCCGGCCACATCGCCGATCGCAAAGATGCCGGGTATATTTGTATTCCCCAGACCGTCGGTTACGATGCACCCGCGATCCATTTTGACCCCGAGAGCTTCAAGCCCCAAACCTTCGATATTGCCGACAACGCCGACGGCTGAAATCATCCGGTCAGCTGTTATTGATTGAGTCGCACCCTTCTCATCGATAATCGTTGCGGTAACCGAGTCGCTTCCCTTCGCAACCGCGGTCACCTTTGCGCCGGTCAGGATCTTGATCCCTTGTTTCTCGAAGCGCTTCCGCGCAAGTGCCGCAATTTCTGCGTCTTCCACGGGAAGAATTTGTGGCATCACTTCGACAACGGTGACGTCAGCGCACATTGTGCGGTAAAACGAGGCGAATTCGATGCCGATGGCACCCGATCCCATTACAAGCAGCGATTTCGGCATGGCTTGCGGCACCATGGCTTCAAAATATGTCCAGATCAGTTTTTTGTCCGGCTCGATACCGGGCAAGGCGCGCGGGCGGGCACCCGTTGCGACGATGATGTTTTTTGCGGTGTAGGGGCCGGTAGCCAATGCCCCCTTGGGCGCATCGATAGGCGGGCCGGCGACCGATTTTGTCG
This sequence comes from Alsobacter soli, assembly GCA_945883115.1. GTDB lineage: Bacteria > Pseudomonadota > Alphaproteobacteria > Rhizobiales > Beijerinckiaceae > CAIUPE01. The sequence goes on along the minus strand of CAMCXA010000019.1, from coordinate 598 downwards.
AGGCTTTCACCATCACTTCGCCCGGCTTAGTGATCGTTGCTTCACCCCAGATCACGTCGACCTTGTTTTTCTTCAGCAAGAAACCGACGCCGCCATTTAACTGGCTGGAGACGCCGCGCGACCTTTTGACGATATCCGCGATGTCAAAGCCCATCGAACCGTTCAAGGTGAGGCCATAATCTTTGGCGTGGGTGGCGTAATGATAGATTTCAGCCGAGCGCAACAATGCTTTTGTTGGAATGCAGCCCCAATTCAGGCAAATGCCGCCGAGGTGTTCGCGTTCTATCAAAGCGGTTTTAAAGCCAAGTTGTGCCGACCGAATGGCTGTCACGTAACCGCCCGGGCCTCCGCCGATGATCAGAATATCGTATGTGCCGGACATTTTCGTTCTCTCACTACACTGCAAAAAGACGCGTTACGACAATACTCAAGCCAGCATTGCCAGTGGGTTTTCGATCAGCTTTTTGAAGGTCTGGATCAGTTCGGCGCCGAGTGCACCATCAACCGCACGGTGATCGGTTGAAAGCGTCACTGTCATCACGGTGGCAATGGCCAATTGGCCGCCTTTCACAACGGCCCGTTGCTCGCCCGCACCAAC
>CAMCXA010000018.1 GCA_945883115.1 Alsobacter soli | reverse complement strand
CTACAACGGAATACCAAAAGCCCACTTCCATCTGTTTCTAAAAGAGTGCGAGTGGCGGTTCAATCATCGCCCAGCCAGAAACCTCTTGAAGACGCTCTCCAAATGGGTCAAAGTATGAATACTTCAACCTTATCTATGTCAGCCCCTAAATTATTTCTCAGCGCCCCGATGGGGCTACGCATGGCACAGCCACGGGGAGCACCATCGTCTTGGGCGAAGCAGTGCCCGGCGTAGCTCGAAGAGCGAAGACGGGCTGGCATGTTTCAAGTGATAAATTATTTCTCAGCGCCCCAATGGGGCTACGCGTGGCACAGCCACAGCCTGCACCATCGTCTTGGGCGAAGCCTGCGCGTCGGGGACTACCGCGTGCTGTATCACCTCGATCACGAGGCGCGGATCGTCTCGGTAGCCGACATTGGACATCGCCGAGCCATCAACGACGAGAGCTGAACCGACCCATTCCTTTGATAAAAACTTGCGTAAAATCCGTAATTTGGGCATAATGGAGAAAATCGGAGATGCTCCTATGATTACCGTTCCGTCCAGTGAGTTTTCAAAAAATTTCGGTCGCTATCGCGAGGCGGCGCAGCGGGAGCCAATTGCTGTTACCAGCCATGATCGCGTGACAGGGTATTTTGTTTCCGGCTCGGACTATGAAAACTATCTGCGGTTGAAAGCGCAAATGCCGAAAGCCTACGCCGTGGAAGAGCTCTCCGAGGAGACCATTCAGGCAATTGCAGCCAGCAAAATGGATGCACGGCACGATCACCTCAACAGCCTGCTCGACGACTGATCCGCGATGGCCATTCCAGATCCGGAACCCGGCCTTGTGATTTCCTATGCGTATTTATGGCGCAGAGAGCATGATGCAGGACAGGAAGAAGGTCGCAAGAACCGCCCCTGCGTCATTGTGTTATCGTTGGAAAAGCATGACACCGGCACCAAAGTAACTGTTGCGCCCATCACGCATTCACCGCCATCCGGTCAAAGGCCCTGTCTGGAAATCCCCCTGCGCGTGAAACAGCGCCTTGGCTTGGATGATCAACATTCATGGGTGATACTCGACGAGATGAACGCGTTTTTATGGCCGGGTTATGATCTTCGCCCCATTCGCAGCAAGCAGGGTGGAATGGCGTATGGCTTCTTGCCGCCGCTTTTATTCAATCAAATCCGTACCGGCATTCTCGATATTGTCCTCAAGCGACGCGGCAAAATAACGCCGAGAGATTAAGCCGCCATCAGACACCGCCGCGACATCTGCGACAACGAGAGCTAACCCCCTCACTCATCAATAAATTTGATCTCCCGCCGCGAGCCATTCGCCATGAGCACGTAGTGGCTGTCGTCCTGCGCGATTGTATCGATCTCCGAAGGCTCGTCGCCGTAAAATACCTTGATGATCCGGATTTCAGAACCGTCGGGCAGTGTGTAGGTCACGGATTGGGGATGGAATTTTTCCGCATCAAACGGCGCGTCAACTTCGTAAATGAACCACTCGCCGCGCTCATGCGTTTGGGAAGCGAAATAGCACGTCCCGGGTTCGCCGAGCTTGACCGCGGAGATGTGCCGTTCCGGGTCAAACTGAATTTTCTCCAACGGATAGGGCTCGCCATCAACAAAAATCTTGATATTGCCCGTCAGCCCGCTGTCATAATGCGTCGCGCCGGTCAGCCCGTCAAAAACCGCTTCGTCGATCCTTTTTGTCGTGATCGTATCCGCCAATTCCGCTGAAATTTCCTCGAAAATCAGGCTGACCCCGTCTCCCTCGACTATGATTAGTGCCATCCCGATCGTCTCCGTCCATAAAAAAATGCTGCCGATGAGGGTGTGTTAGTCCGATTTCCGCACGCAGACAATCGTTTGACGCAGCTGTAAAGAAAATGCACATCGCATCACATCTCCTCGGACTTACCACATGTTCAGCCTCTTACCTTGGCGCAAGCGCTACGGATACCAACCCGGCTTCGAGGATTTTCTCTTCGAAACCTTCCACGGCTTGGACCTCGAAAGCATCGTGCCGCGCGAAGATCTTGGTGTCGAGCGCCAGCGTTCTGCCGCCAACGCCACCTATTACCAGCCGATTTCCTGCCGCAATATGCGGTTTGTCCTGCGGGAAGCAGGGAAACTTGGGAGCCATTTTCAACATTTCGTCGATATCGGCTCGGGCAAGGGCAAAGCCTGTATTTTTGCTGCGCGGAGCGGCATGTTCGCGGCGGTGACAGGCGTGGATTTTTCGGCGCCGCTGACGGCGATCGCCTTGAAAAATGCGCGGCACCTCGGTCTCAAAAACATTAATTTCGACTGTCGCGACGCCGCCGACTATCTTCTGCCACCGGGAAAGTGCCTGGTATTTCTCTACAACCCGTTTGACGAAATTATTCTTGATGCATTTCTCCGCCGCAACCGTCAGCATTTTTTGATACACAGCTCAATCATCGCCTATGCGCATGACGGGCATCGCGGCGTTCTCCAGAATAACGGGTTCGAGCTGATCTCCCGTTTCGAGGCGCGGAAAGTGTCATTTCACCGCATGAGGCCAATCTCTTGACCGGAGACGCGGCTGTCATTTGATCCGGCGCGTCTTACGGGTTATCGTATTCGCACATTCTCAACGAGACCTAGGAACAGCCTCCATGAAATCAATCGTCAAACTCGGCAACAAGAACTCGATGGCCCCCGTCACGGATGATCTCGAAGGTTGGAAAGTTGTTTCCGGAACACCATCCATGAAAACATGGGTACTGCACACCTCGGAAGATGGCAGCATGATCTCGGGCTATTGGGAAGCAACGCCGGGCACTTATCACGCCACCTACACCGAATACGAATTCGTCCACATCATGGAAGGCCGGATGACGATCACGCCCGATGGCGGCGAAGCCGTCAAGCTTGGCCCCGGCGATGCGTTTGTGGTCGAGGCGGGATTCAAAGGGCTTTGGCAGATCGACGAAACGATCCGCAAACATTTTGCGATCAAGCTGAAATAAGCACGCTTTGGTGCTCAGGCCGCTGTCGTGGCCCGGGTATTATGTTTCAGATAACCCTCAGCTTCCGATTTCATACGTGTCATTAGAATGAGCTTGTCGTCGCGATACACGACATAATATTGCGTGCCATCAGTGAGACGTCGAATGACCACTTGATACATCTGATATTCTCAACAATTGCCCTGTCGTGCCGACCGTCAAAACACCGAATCGCCACGAGATATACATACACCCAATTCGGGTAAACCTTGTCTTAAGATTACTCCCTTTCCTCAAAATCGAACGAATTATTGTTGCTACTTTGTGACGCGCCCCGCGATAAGGCGATCACCTCGTCGTCAGCGTCCGCGAAACCGCATCCGCCCACCCCTTGAGGAGGTCTGCCCGCGGAGCCGCATCAAGCATTGGCGAGAAGCGCTTTTCTAGCCGCCATTTTGTCGCAAATATGGCCGGTTCCGGATAGATCCCCGCTTGCAAACCGGCGAGATAGGCCGCGCCGAGCGCCGTTGTTTCCTTCACCTCGGGCCGGTCGACCGGCGCACCCAGAATGTCGGCAAGCCGCTGCATCGTCCAGTCCGACGCCACCATGCCGCCATCAACCCGAAGAACCGTTTGCGCGCCCTTGGCCCCCGGCCAATCGGCCCGCATCGCAGCCAACAGATCATGCGTCTGGAAACACACCGCCTCGAGCGCCGCACGGGCGAATTCCCGTGGCCCCGTATTGCGCGTCAGTCCGAACATCGCGCCGCGCGCGTCCGCATCCCAATAGGGTGCGCCAAGGCCGACAAAGGCTGGCACGAGGTAAACCTGCTGCGCCGGGTCGGACTCAGCCGCCATCGGCCCCGTCTCCGCCGCGTTCTGGACCAGATGCAACCCGTCCCGAAGCCATTGCACCGCAGCACCGGCAATGAAAATCGAGCCCTCAAGCGCGTAAGTTCGCCGCCCCTTCAACTGGTAGGCAATGGTGGTGAGCAGACGATTGCGTGACGCCAGCGCCTGATCACCCGTATTCAGCAGCGCGAAGCATCCTGTGCCATAGGTCGATTTCAACATGCCCGGCTCGAAGCACGCCTGCCCCACAGTCGCCGCCTGCTGATCACCGGCAATCCCGCGCACCGCAATCGCACCGCCGAACAGATCCGGCAAAGTCAGGCCGAACTCCGCCGACGAATCGCGCACCTCGGGCAGCATCGCCCGCGGCACGCCGATCACCTCGAGGAGCGCATCATCCCACGCGCCTTGGTGGATATCGTAAAGCAAAGTGCGCGATGCATTCGTCGCATCGGTGGCATGCACTGCGCCGCCGGTGAGACGCCAGAGCAGGAAACTATCCACGGTTCCAAAGGCAAGCTCGCCCTTTTCCGCCCGCGCCCGGGCGCCCGGCACATGGTCCAGAATCCACGCGATTTTCGTGCCCGAAAAATACGGATCGAGCAGAAGCCCGGTCTTTTGCGCCACAAGCGGTTCATGCCCCTCAGCCTTTAAAGCCGCACACCTTTCCGCCGTGCGCCGATCCTGCCAGACAATCGCCCGATGGATCGCTTTGCCGGTTTTGCGATCCCAGACAAGCGTCGTTTCGCGCTGGTTTGTAATCCCGATCCCGGCAAGGTCTGAAGCCGTCACACCCGCTTTCGCCATCGCCTCGCGGCAGACGGCCAGCGTCGTGTCCCATAAATCCTCGGGCTCGTGCTCGACCCATCCCGATGCGGGAAAATGCTGAGGGAATTCCTGTTGCGCCACCGCTATAATCGCGGTGTTAGCGTCAAAGATAATCGCGCGTGACGAGGTGGTTCCTTGATCAATGGCAAGAATATGTGACACGATACAATCTCCCCAAATGGTCGGCCCGGTCTGTCATGGGCCTGAATGATGTTCGCTTTTCATTTTCGGTTTGCTCAATTAGAACAGTACGGGAAGAAAACGCAAGGTAAGGGCTGAACAATGGATCATAGCAGCGACCGCCAGCACGAGATCATCACGCTTGCCCGCAACACCGGCCGCGTCATGGTAGACGACCTTGCAACCCGTTTCGATGTCACCCCCCAAACCATCCGGCGTGATCTGAACGATCTCTGCGAACGACGGCTGTTAAGCCGTATCCATGGCGGTGCTATTATCGCGTCCGGCGTCAATAATGTCTCCTATGATGCAAGGCGCTTCGTCGCCCATGTTGAAAAACAGGCCATCGGCGAGGCCGCCGCCGCCCTCATCCCGAGCGGTGCCTCCCTCTTCATCAATATCGGCACGACCACCGAGGAAGTCGCAAAAGCCCTGTCGGGCCATGATGATTTGCTCGTCATCACCAATAATATGAATGTCGCGACGCTGCTCTATCCCAACCCCAAAATCGAGGTCATCATTGCCGGTGGGCCCGTCCGCCGCTCGGATGGCGCGATTGTCGGCGAATCGGCTGTCAGTTTCATCGAACAGTTCAAAGTCGATTACGCAGTCATCGGCGCATCCGCCATGGATGAGGAAGGCGCGCTTCTCGATTTTGATTACCGCGAGGTCCGCGTCGCCCGCGCTATCATCGGAAACGCCCGCAACGTGATCCTCGTCGCCGACCGGCTGAAATTCGAACGTTCGGCTCCTGTTCGAATCGCACATATTTCGAATGTGGATTATTTTGTCACGGATCAGATCCCTTCGCCGCATTTTGGCGCGCTTTGCACCGAAAATGGCGTCAAAATGATCGAAGTCGGTCGTTCTTCCGAAGAAATCTGACACTCCAAAATCATGCGCGCGCCCTGCGCTTCGCTCTTGTATTCGGTTTTTTTTCGTTTTAATCTAATCGAACATTCAAATAACGCTTTTTAACAACGGAAAAGGGAGCGCACGCTGGACCAGCTGAGTGTCGATATTGCCATTATCGGTGGCGGCATTAACGGCTGCGGCATTGCGCGGGACGCGGCGGGCCGTGGCCTGTCCGTCTATCTCTGCGAGCAGAATGATCTGGCGAGCGGCACCTCGTCCTGGTCGACCAAACTAATCCATGGCGGGCTGCGCTATCTCGAACATTACAAATTCCGGCTCGTTCGCGAAGCATTGATCGAGCGTGAAATCCTCTGGCGACTTGCACCGCACATCATCTGGCCTTTGCGGTTCGTGCTGCCCCATCACAAGGGATTGCGGCCTGCATGGCTGCTGCGCCTCGGCCTGTTCATCTATGATCATCTCGGCGGCCGCAAACTCCTGCCTGCCACGCGCACGCTCAGCCTGAAGCGCGATCCCGCGGGCGTTCCGCTCAAAGAGGCTGGCGGTATCGCTTTTGAATATTCCGATTGCTGGGTCGAGGATGCGCGCCTCGTCGTACTCAACGCGATGGATGCGCGGGAACGCGGCGCGATCATCGAAACACGCCATCGCCTTGTCAGCGCCGACCGGGCAGACGGCCTCTGGTCGCTGATCATCGAGGATACACGGTCCGGTGCCCGCAAGACGATATCCGCCCGCGTGCTCGTCAATGCCGCGGGGCCATGGGTCGGGGATGTCCTGTCCGGCAAGGTCCGGTCGAACACCACGGCAAAAGTGCGCCTCGTTCAGGGGTCGCACATTGTCGTGCGCAAAGTGTTCGAGCATGATCGCTCATATATTTTCCAAAATCAGGATGGCCGGATCATCTTCGCCATTCCCTATGAGCGCGATTTCACCCTCATCGGCACGACCGATCGCGATTATCAGGGCGACCCCGCCAAAGTCGTCGCGACCGATGAGGAGATTGCCTATCTCTGCGCCGCAGCAAGCGAGTATTTTGCAAAGCCCGTCCAGACATCCGACGTCGTCTGGACATATTCCGGCGTTCGCCCGCTCTATGACGACGGCGCATCCAAGGCGCAGGAGGCAACGCGGGATTATGTGTTAACGCTTGATGCCCCGGGCGACAAAACCCCGCTACTGTCGATTTTCGGCGGCAAGATCACGACGTATCGCCGTCTGGCCGAAGCCGCTCTCGAAAAACTCGCGCCCTTTTTTGCGCCCGGTATCGCGGAAAAGAAGGGCTGGACCGCCGAGGCCCGCTTGCCCGGCGGCGATTTTCCGCAAGAGGACTATGAAGGACTTGTGAGCCAATTAGCACGCGACCATGCTGGCATTTCGCGCCCGCTGATCGCCCGCCTCGTTCGCGCCTATGGCACGCGGGCAACTGACATTTTGAAAGACGCGAAAAGCGAGCAGGACCTCGGCACGCTTTTTGGTTCAAACTTGACGCAACGTGAGGTTCAGTATCTGATAGCAAATGAATGGGCCCAAACCACGGAAGACGTGCTTTGGCGCCGGAGTAAACTTGGCCTGAAAATGTCCAAGAGTGAAGTAACAGTTCTCGATGCGTACATGCAGTCCGAACATCTCAAGATACAGAGGGGTGTTGAATTGGGAGAGCGCACCGAATGACCCTTGTTCTTGATGCAATTTCCCGCTCAGTTGCGGGAGAGGTTCATTCGTCCAATATCAGCCTCACGCTTGAACGCGGCACGCTGAATGTGCTCCTCGGGCCAACGCTTTCCGGCAAAACCTCGCTGATGCGGCTCATGGCAGGGCTCGACAAGCCCGATTCCGGTCATCTCTCGGTTGATGGACGCGACGTGACGGGCGTTTCGGTCGGTCGCCGCAATGTCGCGATGGTCTATCAGCAATTTATCAATTACCCGACCCTCTCGGTCTTTGAGAACATCGCCTCTCCGCTCCGCGTCGCCCGTCTTGACCGCAGCGAAATCGACAGCCGTGTGCGCGACGCCGCCCGCTTGCTGCGGCTTGAACCGATGCTGGACCGCACCCCCGCCCAGCTCTCCGGCGGCCAGCAGCAACGTACCACAATAGCCCGCGCCCTCGTCAAACGTGCCGATCCCGTGCTGATGGACGAGCCGCTTGCCAATCTTGATTACAAGCTGCGCGAAGAATTGCGCGAGGAATTGCCAAAGATTTTCGCCTCATCCGGTGCGATTTTCGTCTATGCGACAACCGAGCCGTCCGAAGCACTTCTGCTTGGCGGCAATACCGCAACGCTTTCCGAAGGGCGCGTCACGCAATTCGGCCCGACGCCGCACCTCTATCGTGATCCGTTTGATCTCGCCACCGCCGAAGTCTTCTCGGATCCGCCCCTGAACACGCTCACAGCAGAAAAACGCGGGTCCGCCTTTGCGATACAAGGTGCGCCCGATCTCGCTGCCGCGGGTTCGCTCGCGCGCCTTGGCGACGGACGTTACACGCTCGGCTTCCGCGCGCATCATCTCGAACTGACGAAGCCCGTCGCGCCCGCGCTGGAAATCGCCGGCACGGTTTCAGTCTCGGAAATCACCGGCTCGGAAAGCTTCATCCATCTCGCCATGCACGGCCATAATTTTGTAGCCCTCACTCAGGGCATCCACCGGCTCGAAATCGGTGAAGCACTCACGGGCTATGTCGATCCCGCGCACCTCTTCGCCTTCGACCCGTCCGGCCGCTGCGTGATGGCCCCCGCCTCCGTGCAGGGAGGTGCCGTCGCATGACATCGATCATTCTTGAAAATCTCGCCCATGCCTACCGGCCCAACCCGTCATCACCCGCGGACTACGCCCTGAAACAGGCCACGCAAATCTGGGAGAGTGGCGGAGCCTATGCGCTGCTCGGCCCGTCGGGATGCGGCAAGACAACCTTGCTCAACATTATTTCCGGCCTCGTCATCCCCTCGCAAGGCCGCGTTCTGTTTGACGGGAAAGATGTGACACATCTCCCCACCGAACAACGCAATATCGCGCAGGTCTTCCAGTTTCCCGTGATTTACGACACGATGACCGTGCGTGAAAACCTCGCCTTCCCGCTCCGCAACCGCCGCGTGCCTGAACCGCAGATCACCGCCCGCGTTGCCGAGATTGCCGCACTCCTCGATCTCACCGCCGATCTTGACTACAAGGCCAAGGGCCTCACCGCGGACTCGAAACAGAAAATCTCACTCGGGCGCGGCCTTGTCCGCCCCGATGTCGCGGCGATCCTGTTCGACGAACCGCTCACCGTGATCGATCCGCATTTGAAATGGGAACTGCGCTCGAAGCTCAAGGAAATCCACCGCAAGCTCGACGTCACCATGATCTACGTCACCCATGACCAGACCGAGGCCCTGACATTTGCCGACAAGGTCGTTGTCATGTCGGACGGCGAAGTGGTTCAAACCGGAACGCCGGAGGAACTCTTCGAGCGCCCCGCCCACACTTTTGTCGGCCATTTCATCGGCTCGCCCGGCATGAATATTCTGCCCTGCACCGTCAGCGGCACCAATGCCATTGTGGACGGTCACACCATCGCTCTGGATGCAGCCTATACGCCGCCCGCCGGAGCGCGGATCGAACTCGGCATCCGCCCCGATTTCGTGCATCTCGCACCGCACGGCACAGGTTTGCCGGTCACAATCGAGCGAATCGACGATCTCGGTCGTCACCGCATTGCGCGGGTGCTGCTCGATGGCCGGAAAATGGCTGTCACCGTTCCAGACTCCCTCTCAATCAGCGGGGATCAGGCTTCCATCACCATGCTTGCCCACCGGATCGGCATTTTTGCCGACGGGCATCGGCTCAACCCCGCTGCGAAGGAGGCGTGACAATGGAAAAGCCGTTCAACAACCGCGCCTGGTTCATGGTCCTGCCGGTCTTCATCATCGTTGCCTTCAGCGCGATCCTGCCGCTGATGACGGTGGTGAATTATTCCGTGCAGGATACGTTCGGCAATAACCAGTTTTTCTGGAACGGCATCGGCTGGTTCAAGGAATTGCTCGACCTGAGCAGTGAACTCGGTGGCCGCTTCATCGATGCGATGTTCCGGAATTTTCTGTTCTCCTTCCTGATCCTCCTGATCGAAATTCCGCTCGGCATTGCGGTCGCACTCGCCATGCCGCGACAGGGGTGGGCTGTTTCCGTCTCGCTTGTTCTGCTCGCGCTACCGCTGCTGATCCCGTGGAACGTCGTCGGCACGATCTGGCAGGTGTTCGGTCGCACCGATATCGGCCTGCTCGGCTGGGGCCTGACCTCGCTCGGCATCGATTACAATTACGTCTCGGGCGTACTCGCGGCATGGATCACGATCATCATCATGGATGTCTGGCATTGGACATCCCTCGTCGTCCTGCTCTGCTATGCCGGTTTGCGTTCGATACCGGATGCGTTCTATCAGGCCGCCCGCATTGACGGTGCGTCCCGCTGGGCGATTTTCTGCGCGATCCAATTGCCCAAAATGAGCCGCGTCCTCGTCATCGCCGTGCTGCTGCGCTTCATGGACAGTTTCATGATCTACACCGAACCGTTCGTCGTTACAGGCGGCGGGCCGGGCAATGCGACAACCTTCATCTCGATTGATCTCGTCAAAATAGCGCTTGGCCAGTTCGATCTGGGCAAGGCCGCAGCACTCTCGCTCGTCTATAACCTGATCATCCTCACCGTGTGCTGGGTCTTCTACACCGTGATGACCCACTATGAATCGAAGGACGGGAGGGCACGCCCATGAGAGGCTCGCGCTTCGTTCTCGTCAGCTACATCGTGTTCCTGCTGCTGCCAATCTATTGGCTCGTCAATATGAGCCTCAAGACAAATACCGAGATCACCGGCCCGCTAACCCTGTTCCCGCACGAACTGACCTTCGACAATTACATCAAGATCTTCACCGATTCGAGCTGGTATATGGGCTATGTCCATGCCGTCCAATATGTGGTGATCAACACCGTCATCTCCGTGACGCTTGCGCTTCCCGCGGCCTATGCGTTCTCGCGCTATCGCTTTGTCGGCGACAAGCACCTCTTCTTCTGGCTGCTGACCAACCGCATGGCACCGGCCGCCGTCTTCGCCCTGCCCTTCTTCAATCTCTATCAGGCGGTGGGCCTGTTCGACACGGTATGGGCCGTGGCGCTTGCGCATTGCCTGTTCAACGTCCCGCTCGCCGTCTGGATTCTGGAGGGCTTCATCTCCGGCGTGCCGCACGAGATCGACGAGACCGCCCAGATCGACGGCTATTCCTTCCCGCATTATTTCGTGAAAATCTTCATTCCGCTGATCGGCAACGGCATCGGCGTGGCTGCCTTTTTCTGCTTCATGTTCTCATGGGTCGAGCTGCTTCTGGCGCGCACGCTCACCGCCGTCGAGGCAAAACCCATCTCCGCGATCATGACGCGCACCGTTTCCGCCGCCGGGATGGATTGGGGCTTGCTGGCCGCAGCAGGCGTCCTCACCATCGTGCCGGGCGCCATCGTCATCTATTTCGTCCGCAATTACATCGCGAAGGGCTTTGCCCTCGGGCGGGTTTAAGGAGGACCGCGATGATCGAATGGCTGCAAAATCTCGATTTCGCCTGGATGGCCTGGACCTGGCAGATCGCCCTGTTCTTCGGCTTCATCGCCCTCGCGCTCGTGACGCTGACGGTTCTGGCCGTCATCCGCCCGGAGACGCCGCGGCGCGGTATTTTGCGCATTGCCACAACACGGGGGGACCGTTTGTTCATCTCCCTCGTCGGCAGTGCGTTCATCGCAATCTTTTGGATCGCCTTTTCCACCGCCCTCGGGGTGACGGAGATCGATCTATGGGGAGCGCTGGGATTGAGCCTGCTCTACGGCATAGGGGTATTCCGCTATGTGTAGGCCGCTTCAATCCCCAAAAAGAGCAGGATATTCCAACCTGCCGGTTTACTTTTCAGCACATTATTGGAGGAGCGCATCATGAGTATTGTTCAAGGGCGTAATCTGCTGGGAGCCGCAACGGCTCTTGGCCTGTTGTTGTGTGCGGTTCCTGCCTTTGCAGGCATGGACGAAGCGAAAAAATGGATTGATTCCGAGTTCCAACCATCGACGCTCTCGAAAGACGAGCAGATGAAGGAAATGGAATGGCTTGTGAATGCGGCCAAGCCTTTCGCAGGCATGGAAATCAACGTTGTGTCGGAAACGATCACAACGCACGAATACGAGTCCAAGGTTCTGGCCAAGGCCTTCAGCGAAATCACCGGGATCAAGCTGAAGCACGATCTCATCCAGGAAGGTGACGTCGTCGAAAAAATCCAGACCCAGATGCAGTCCGGCAAAAATATCTATGACGGCTGGATCAACGATTCCGATCTGATCGGAACGCATTACCGCTACAAGCAGGCCGTCAATCTCACGGACTGGATGGCCGGCCCCGGCAAGGACGTGACGTTCCCGAACCTCGATGTGGATGACTTTATCGGCAAGTCCTTCACCACCGGGCCGGATGGTAAAATGTACCAGCTGCCAGTCCAGCAATTCGCGAACCTCTATTGGTTCCGGTATGACTGGTTCCAGCGTCCCGACTTCAAGGAAAAGTTCAAGGCCAAATACGGCTACGACCTTGGCGTGCCTGTGAACTGGTCGGCCTATGAGGACATCGCCGAATTCTTCACCAATGACGTGAAGGAAATCGACGGCGTCAAGGTCTATGGCAACATGGACTACGGCAAAAAGGATCCGTCACTCGGCTGGCGCTTCACCGATGCCTGGCTCTCAATGGCCGGCAATGGCGACAAGGGCATTCCGAATGGTCTGCCGGTCGACGAATGGGGCATCCGCATGGAAGGTTGCCGTCCGGTCGGCTCGTCGATTGAACGCGGCGGTGACACGAACGGCCCTGCCGCTGTCTACTCCATCACCAAATACATCGAATGGCTGAAGAAATACACCCCGCCACAGGCGCAGGGCATGACCTTCGGTGAAGCCGGTCCGGTGCCTGCCCAGGGCAGCATCGCCCAGCAGATGTTCTGGTATACCGCCTTCACCGCCGACATGGTGAAGCCCGGCATTCCGGTGATGAATGCGGACGGTACGCCGAAATGGCGTATGGCTCCGTCGCCAAAAGGCTCCTACTGGAAGGATGGCATGAAGCTCGGCTATCAGGATGCAGGTTCCGCGACACTCCTGAAATCCACCCCTGAGGATCGCCGCAAGGCAGCTTGGCTCTATCTGCAGTTCATCGTCTCCAAGACGTTCAGCCTGAAGAAGAGCCATGTCGGTCTCACCTTCGTGCGCGAAAGCGACATCTGGAGCAAGACCTTCACCGACCGCGCCCCGCAGCTCGGCGGTCTGATCGAGTTCTACCGTTCGCCAGCGCGCGTGCAGTGGAGCCCGACCGGCAACAACGTGCCTGACTATCCGAAGCTGGCACAACTCTGGTGGCAGAACATCGGCGATGCGTCGTCCGGTGCCAAGACACCGCAGGAAGCCATGGATAGCCTTGCAGCCGCTCAGGATGCCGTTCTCGAGCGTCTTGAGAAGTCGGGCGTTCAGGGCGATTGCGGCCCGAAGATGAACCCGAAAACCTCGGCTGAGGAATGGTTCAAGAAGGCCGAAGCCGCAGGCACCATCGCTCCGCAGCGCAAGCTCGCGAACGAGAAGCCGAAGGGTGAGACAATCGATTACGACACGCTCATCAAGAGCTGGCCGGCATCACCACCAAAGAAGGGCTGATCCCTTCCGCAACGAACGATCTAACGGGGGAGCGGTGCAAACCGCTCCCCTTTTTCATGCGCTCGACACATCATTCATTCTGCGGCATGAAGATCCAAACAACCGGATCATCCCCATGCCTCAAATTCTGACCGATCTCCTCCTCCGCGCGCTCGTCATCGGCATTTGCGGCACCGCCGCCATGGACATCTGGGCCATCATCCTCCATCGCGTCTTCAAACAGCCCAAGCCCAATTGGGGCCCTGTCGGACGCTGGTTTCTCCATGTGCCGCGCGGCAAGGTGTTTCACGAGGATATCGCACAGGCCGCAGGCTTCCGCTTCGAGAATGCCGCAGGCTGGGTCGCGCATTACGTCACCGGCATCGTCTATGGCGGCGCGCTCGTCCTCATCGCCGGGCCGGAATGGTCGGCCAACCCAACCCTTCTGCCCGCGCTTGTGCTGGCATGGATCACAGTCGGCGCAGGCTGGTTCCTGCTCCAACCCGGCATGGGCGCAGGCTGGGCCGCCTCGAAACGCCCGAACCCCTGGAAAATCCGCGCCCTCAATCTCGTCGCGCATACATGGTTCGGTTTGGGGATGTGGGTTGGCGGTTTGCTCCTGACCCTCGTTTACTAACCACCCAAAACAAAACCGCGACGAAGTTTCCCCCGCCGCGGCTAATCGTCAACTCGTCAGATCAGATGATTGCGGGCCGCAAAGCCCGCTTCACATCACTTCATCGCAAGGGCCTTGTCGATCACGACGTCGGAGGTCGCGCCCGCTGGCTCCTTCGTGATGACCGGATCGGAACCGCCGCCCATCAGCGTCTTGACCGTGCGCTGATAATCAGCCTGGTCGAGCTTGCCGTTCGAGCCTTCGGTCAGCTTGTTGATCTCGTCCATCATGCGGATCTGGTGCTTTTCCGTCTGTGCGCCGGAGGCGTCATTGTCGAGCACGATCTTGGCAGCTTCCTTCGGGTTCTTGCGCGCCCATTCCCAGCCCTTCATCGAGGCCGAAACGAACTTCGCCATTTTCTCGACGAAAGCCGGATCCTTCAGCTTGTCTTCCATCACATAGAGGCCGTCTTCCATCGTGGCGACGCCCTGGTCTTCGTATTTGAACACGACCAGCTTGTCGGCAGGAATGCCGCCGTCAATCACCTGCCAATATTCGTTGTAGGTCATGGTCGATACGCAATCCGCCTGCTTCTGGAGCAATGGATCGACGTTGAAGCCCTGCTTCAGCACCTTCACGCCGCCTGCGGAACCATCGGTCTTGAGACCGAGCTTCGACATCCAGCTGAGGAACGGATATTCATTGCCGTAGAACCAGACGCCGAGCGTGCGGCCCTTCAGATCAGCCGGTGCCTTGATGCCGGTTTCGGCGCGGCAGGTCAGCATCATGCCGGAACGCTTGAACGGCTGGGCGATATTGACCAATGGCACACCCTTTTCGCGTGTCGCGAGAGCCGATGGCATCCAGTCGACAACAACATCAGCGCCGCCGCCTGCGAGCACCTGTGGCGGAGCCACGTCAGGGCCGCCCGGCTTGATCGTGATATCAATGCCGGCATCCTTGTAGAAACCCTTGTCCTTCGCGACGTAATAGCCTGCGAACTGGGCCTGCGTGACCCATTTCAGCTGCAACGTCACCTTGTCTGCCGCATGCGCCGAAGCGATGCCGAGGCCCGCGAGGGCCGCCATTCCCAAAACAATCTTCCGCATTCTCTTCTCCCTCGAAACGGGGCACATGCCCCAAGCTACGCAGCTCCCTGACGGTAGGAAGCATGCCAGAACGTGACCCGACGCTCAAGGAGCGCGAGTAATCCGTAAAATGCCGAACCGGCCAAAGCCGCCACCACAATGGTCGCCCAGACCATATCAATATTCATCCGCCCGACTTCCGTATTGATCCGGAACCCCATGCCGACAATCGGCGTGCCGAAAAACTCCGCCACAATCGCGCCGATCAGCGCCAGTGTCGAATTGATTTTCAACCCGTTGAAGATAAACGGCAAGGCCGCAGGCAAACGCAAATGCAGCAATGTCTGGCGGTAATCAGCGCCATAGGTTTTCATCAAATCGCGTTCCATATGGCCCGCCGCCGCAAGCCCCGCCACCGTATTCACCAGCATCGGAAAAAACGTCATGATCACGACCACCGCCGCCTTCGATTGCCAGTCAAACCCGAACCACATCACCATGATCGGCGCGACGCCGACAATCGGCAGCGCCGAAACAAGATTGCCGAGCGGTAATAATCCGCGCTGCAAAAACGGCACGCGGTCAATCAGCACCGCCACGAGAATTCCTGCCCCGCATCCGATCACATAACCCGCCCCGATGCCCTGCACCGTCTGCACGAAATCCGCCGCCAGTATCGGGATCGACGTCACAAGCCGCAGCAAAATGGCCGAGGGCGCGGGCAAAATCACCTTCGGCACGGCGAAGCCGATGGTCAGCGTTTCCCATAGGAGCAGCAAGGTCAGGCCGAAAATCAGCGGCACGCCGATATTCAGCACCCAGACGTGACGGCCTTTCGGGCTGATCTTCTCGATGATCGTATCGATCACCTGCCACGCCCCGAGCCACACCGCGGCAATTGCAAGAAAATAGCCCCATTCGGCATTCACAGCCGCGCGGCCATAGCCCAGCATCACAACCTCGAACGCCGCCATCGCCGTAATCGCCGGCATGTTCCACACGGCGGAAGCCGGTTGCTCCTCGCCCCGCGCATCCTTCATCGCGATATAGCCGAGCAAAAAGAAAATCAGCCGCGACCAGGGTTCCTCATCAAACAGCGAGAGGATCTCCGGCCCCGAATATGGCCCGATCGCCGCCATGAACGCCGTAACCGCAATGAAGGTGCGAAGCGTGATCCTGATTTTCACGGCCGCGCTCCCATCTGTTTCGAAACGCCGCGCTCGACCACGCCCACCGCCGTCACGAGCATCCACGCGCACGCCGCCGCCGCAAACAGCGCCGCCCAGATCTGGATCGTCTGGCCGTAATAGGACCCCGCCAGCAGACGCGCGCCAAAGCCGCCATCCTCGCTCTTCGTCAATTCCGCCACAACCGTTCCGACAAGGCTCGCCGCCACCGCCACCTTCAGGCTGGCAAACAGGAACGGCAACGAGGCCGGCACGCGCAGCATGAAAAACACCTGCATTCTCGACGCCGAATAGGTCCGCATCAAATCCATCTGCAACGGGTCAGGCGAGCGCAATCCCTTCACCATCCCCACCGTCACCGGAAAAAACGAGAGATACGCCGCAATAATCGATTTCGGCACCAGCCCGGTAATATCGAACTGGTTCATGATCACGATCACCATCGGCGCAAGCGCAATGATCGGAATGGTTTGCGACGCCACAACCCACGGCATCAAACTTCGATCCAGACTCCGCGCATGCACCACCAGCACCGCGAGCACCATGCCCAGCATCGAGCCGAGCAAAAACCCCAGCACCGTCGCCGACAGCGTCACCGAGCCGTGATACACGAGGCTCCGCTTCGACGTCGGCGCGGTATCGATCACCGTCTTCTGCAATTCCGCAATAATCTGCCCCGGCGTCGGCAATTTCGGCCGTTCCTGCGAGAGTGTTCCCTCGATCAATTCCGCCGTCGTATACTCCGTCTTGCCGCCATTCGCGAACAGGTCCCGCTGCAAATCCGCATTCAGCCACATCGCGCCGAGATACCAGAACACGCCGATCACCAGCACGACGATCAGCACGGGAATCGTCTGCCCGTCTGTCCAACGGGCCACGATACCGCGAGGTGCCGGAGCCTCAATCGACATAGGAATGCCCCTCGCGCAAGCCCTGCCGCACCCTGTTCGCAACATCCAGAAATTCCGGCGTTTCACGAATATCCAGCGTGCGGTCCTTCGGAAAATTGCACGCAATCACATCGTGGATCTTCCCCGGACGCGGCGACATCACCACAATCTTCGTCGAGAGAAACACCGCCTCGGGGATCGAATGCGTCACAAACACAACCGTCTTCTGCGTCTTCTCCCAAAGCCGCAGCAATTGCTCGTTCAGCTTGTCGCGGACAATCTCATCCAGCGCGCCGAACGGCTCGTCCATCAGCAACAAATCGGGATCAAATGACAATGCCCGCGCAATCGACGCCCGCTGCTGCATCCCGCCCGAAAGCTGCCAGGGAAACTTGTTCTCGAACCCTGTCAGATTGACAAGTTCAAGCCCCTTCCGCACCCGCTCCACACGGTCCTCTTTCGCAAACCCCATAATCTCGAGTGGCAGCGCGATATTCTTCGCAATCGTCCGCCAGGGATAGAGCGCGGGTGCCTGAAACACATAGCCATAGGCCCGCTTCAGCCGCGCTTCGTTCGGGGTCATGCTGTTGATGCGGACGCTGCCATCGGTCGGCTGCTCGAGATCAGCGATCACCCGCAGCAAAGTCGTCTTGCCGCAGCCCGAAGGCCCGATCAGCGAGACGAACTCGCCCTTGGCAATATCGAGATCAATGCCCGAAAGCGCCTGCACCGGCCCGTCCGCCGTCTCGAAGGTGAGCGACAGACCCTCGCACGCGATCACCTTTTCACCGCTTATCGGCGTCTCGGACGCCTGATCCGTACTCTTCGCCTTCGTAGAGGATGTTTTCTTCGCCATTAGCGCGCAATCTTCTGCGGTTGGGTCATGCGTTTCCAGTCCGCCAAAGCCGCTGCTTCGGGCGGGAACGGCGCACGCGCGACAAACTTGCCCCGGCCCGTCTTGGCCGTCACCTTGCCGTCCTGCCAGCACACCTCGCCGCGCGACAGCGTCATCCGCGGCAATCCCGTGAGCTTCTGGCCCTCGAATACATTGTAATCAATCACCGAAATCTGCGTCTCAGCACTAACTGTTTTCGTCGCCTTCGGATCCCAGATCACGAGGTCCGCATCGGCACCCGGCAAAACCGCGCCCTTTTTGGGATAGATATTCAGGATTTTCGCAATATTCGTCGACGTCACCGCCACGAACTCATTCATCGTCATGCGGCCCGTATTCACGCCATGCGTCCACAAAACGGGCATCCGGTCCTCGAGACCGCCGGTCCCGTTCGGAATCTTCGTGAAATCATTCAGCCCGACTTCCTTCTGCTTCGTCGTGAACGCGCAATGGTCGGTCGCGACCACATGCAGCGATCCCGCCCGCAATCCGTTCCAGAGATCTTCCTGGTTTTTCTTGTCGCGGAACGGCGGAGACATTACGCGCCGCGCGGCATGTTTCCAGTCCTTGTTGAAATATTCGCTCTCGTCGAGCACGAGATGCTGGATCAAGGGTTCGCCATACACCCGCTTGCCGAGTGCCCGCGCCCGCGCAATCGCCTCATGCGCCGGAATCGAGGATGTATGCACGATATAAAGCGGCACGCCCGCCGCATCCGCAATCATGATCGCGCGGTTCGCAGCCTCGCCCTCAACCTCGGGCGGGCGGGAGAAAGCATGCCCTTCCGGCCCCGTAATCCCGTCTGCCATCAGCTTCGCCTGCAACGCCGCCACAACATCGCCATTCTCGGCATGCACCAGCGGCATCGCGCCGAGTTCCGCGCAGCGGCGGAAGGACGAGAACATCTCGTCATCATTCACCATCAACGCGCCCTTATAGGCCATGAAATGTTTGAATGTCGTCACGCCGTGCTTGACGACCTCGGCCATATCCTCGCGCACCTGATCCGACCAATAGGTGATGCACATATGATAGGAGTAATCTGTCGCCGCCTTCGCCGAGCGCTTGTCCCAATCCGCCCACGCATCCATCAGACGCTGCCCCTTGCCGGGAATGCAGAAATCCACAACCATCGTCGTGCCGCCGGAAAGCGCAGCCTTCGTGCCGCTTTCGTAATCATCTGCCGAATTTGTGCCCATGAACGGCATATCGAGATGGGTATGCGGATCAATGCCGCCGGGCATGATGAAGCACCCTGTCGCGTCAATCGTCGCCGTGCCCGAAAGCCCGCTCCCGATCGCCGAAATGCTTTCGCCCTCGATCAGAACATCCGCCTTATACGTCCGGTCAGCGGTCACGATGGTTCCGCCCTTGATCAGCGTTGACATGTGTTTTCCCCTCTTTTCGCCTGTTTCTGGATCACTTTCGGTCTACGCGACAATTTCGGCTTTTTCGAGCACTGCATGCAGAAGAACATTGGTTCCCATGCGCGCCCAATCCTGGCTGATATCTTCCGCCTCGTTATGACTGATCCCGTCAACACAGGGCGTGAAGATCATCGACGTTGGGGCCACCCGTGCCAGATAGCAAGCATCATGCCCGGCCCCCGACACAATATCCCGGTGCTTGTATCCGAAATGGTCCGCCGCCCGCCGGACAGCCGCGACGCACTCCGCATCAAACGCCACCGGCTTGTAGTAGAACACTCGCTTGATCTCGCATTCAAGCCCGATCCCGTCCGTGATCGCCTTCACGCCTTCCTGCAAGGCCGCATCCATCGCCGAGAGCGTGCCGTCTTCCGGATGGCGGAAATCGACCGTCATGAACACCGACCCGGGAATCACATTGCGCGAATTCGGATAGGGGTTGAGCATCCCCACCGTCGACACCGCGTTTGGCGCATGCGCCAGCCCGATCCGGTTGACGAGCTCGACAATCCGCGCCGCCCCCAGCAACGCATCCTTCCGGCGCGGCATCGGCGTCGATCCGGCATGGCTCTCGAACCCGGTCAGATTGATTTCATACCAGCGCTGCCCCTGGCCGTGCGTCACAATGCCGACATCACACGCCTCGGCCTCGAGAATCGGCCCCTGCTCGATATGCAGTTCAAAAAACGCATGGATCGCGCGGCCCCCTGTCGGCAACTCACCCTGATACCCGATCCGCTTCAGCTCATCGCCAAGCGTCTTGCCCTCGCTATCCGTGCGCGAATAGGCGAATTCTTCCGTATAGGCGCCGGCGAACACACCCGAGGACACCATGGCCGGCGCAAAACGCGAGCCTTCCTCGTTCGTCCAGTTCGCAATCTCGATCGGATATTTCGTCTTGATGTTGAGATCATTCAGCGACCGCACCACTTCCAGCGCGCCCAGCACACCCAGCACGCCATCGAATTTGCCACCCGTCGGTTGCGTATCAAGATGGCTGCCCATCATCACCGGCGGCAGCGAATTGTCGGTCCCGGCGCGCCGCGCAAACATATTGCCCATGCGGTCCACGCTCATCGTGCATCCCGCCGCCGTGCACCACGCTGTAAAGAGTTCGCGGCCCTGCTTGTCGAGATCCGTCAATGTCAGCCTTTTGCAGCCGCCCTTGGGCGTCCCGCCGATCTGGGCCATTTCCATCAGGCTGCCCCACAGCCGGACAGGATCGATACTGACATTCGAGAGATCTGCCATTGCGCACTCCGTTTTCACACGCCTGAAAGCTACGCTATTATGAGTTTGACCAAATGGTCAATTCTTGTTGAAATGAAACACCGCATAATCCGGAAAAACCTTGGTATGACCCCCGCCACCCCGCTTGAAAGCCCGCTTCCCGACCGAAGCAAGCCGACCATCCGCAGCGCCAAGGAGCAGCTCATTCTCGACGCTGCCGAAAAGGTGTTCGCCGAGCTCGGCTTCAAAGGCGCTACAACATCGGAGATCGCCCTGCGCGCCGGCATCCCCAAGGCCAATCTGCACTATTATTTCCCCACCAAGGAGGCGCTCTATCGCGCCGTCACCGAAAACGTGCTGACGGCATGGCTCGCCGCAGCCTCGTCCTTCGACGTCAATGACGACCCCGCCGAGGCCCTTGCCGCCTATATCGGCGCGAAGATGGACATGGCACGCACCGACCCGCTCGGCTCGAAAATCTGGGCCAGCGAGATCATGCGCGGCGCCCCCGTCATCGAGGATTTCCTGCACACTACGCTCGCCACATGGCTCGCCTCCCGCGAGGCGATCATCCAGAGCTGGATCAACAAAGGCCTGATCGTCCCCATGCAGCCACGCTACCTCATCTATCTGATCTGGGCCGCCACCCAGCATTATGCCGATTTCGACCACCAGATCACCGCGTTGAATGGCAGCGCCCCGCTCGACGACGCCGCCTTCACCACCGCCAAAACCCAGCTGATCACCACCCTGCTGCGCGGCGTCCTCAATGTCGCCAAGTCCGACACGTGAAAAGACCAGTTTAAGGTACTAAAAAAGGCAGCGAGGAGAAGCGTTGATGACCCATCCCATTTTTGCGGCAACCAGTGCCAGCCTGTCCGAACTGAAGAAAAACCCGATGGGCACCATCGCCGCAGGCGAAGGCTTTCCGGTTGTCATCCTCGACCGCAACGAACCCGCCTTTTATTGCGTGCCCACCAAAGCCTACGAGGCGATGCTAGACCGCTTGGAGGACCTCGAACTCAACATCATCGCCAACGCACGTGTCGGGCAACCCGTCCATAAGGTAACACTGGAAAAGATATGAGCTCGTTTTGCGGGGCGAAGCGTTGAAGGAAGAACGACGATATAATAGCGATGCGCTGGAAGGATGTGTGATGCCTTTGCCTGCTTGCGTTGACCTCGCGACCATGCGGTTCAAGGAACTTTTTCGGAGAGAGAAACGATGACCGTAGAACGTTTCGACAGCGTCTGGGACGCACTGGAAAATTCACCCGCCGAGGCCGCGAACATGAAGGCCCGGTCCGGCTTAATGATCGCAATTCAGGAGGCCGTCGCAGGCTGGAACCTCACACAAACCGAAGCAGCCAAACGGCTCGGCGTCACGCAGCCACGAATGAACGACCTCTTACGCGGCAGAATCGACAAATTCAGCCTCGACGCGCTGATGATCCTCGCAACAGACGCAGGCCTCACTGTTGAATGGAGCGTCGCAAAGACTGCCGCTTGAGTGGGAATTGCTCGGGCGATTTTGTCATTTGAGAAACGCAATCCCCTCACACCCAACCCAAAACCCCGCTCACCCGATCAAATCATCCAACGTAATACCCAAAGCCGAGGCCAGTTTGCGATAGGTCTCAACCGTTCCTTCCCGCTTGCCCGTTTCGATCTGCGAGAGATAGGCCGAAGCGATTCCCGCTTTTTTCGCCAGTGCCGCCGCCGTCAGGCCGCGATGTTCCCGCCAGATTCGAACCCTGCTCTCGCCATCCAAAATCGCATCCACCATGGCGGACGGCAAAAGCTCTTCTTCGCCTGTGGCCAAACGGTCCCGGAAACGGCGGACGGCAGCGCGATCCTCGCTATCCTCGAGCGCTTCCAGCAAGCGCAGATACTCCGCTTCGGGGAGAACAACCATCCGCTCGCCCTTCGGGGTCGTAATCATTTGCTGGTTCATGGATACCCCCTCACGAATAGGCGTCGGCACGGGACGCGATTTTGATGACGTCAATAACTTCAAACGTTTCACTGAACACAACCCGCCAATCACCGACACGCAAACGCAACACGCCGTCCTCGCCCTTCAACGCTTTGACATTCTGGGCCAAGCTTGCAGGATCAACCGCATATTGGTTGATTTTCGCACGGATCAATTGCGATGTATTTCGCGGACACCGCGCCAAAACCCTCAACGCCTGTTTGGAATATGTCACTTTCCGTGTCGAATATGACATGGTCGAAATCCAAATTCAATAGCTAATTGCTAATATTTATTCTCATGATAGTTGCTAAATGCAAACTCACGCACGCGCACGCACACCAACGGCAATACCATTTATCACCCTCCGCCCCTTGCGCTCAAGCCTTGCTGCACTATATCGGTCATTTCTGTTAAAACGATGTAGAGGGACTTTCCGATGAGCAAAAAAGCAGCTTCCGCCGCTGAAACCCATTCCTTTCAGGCCGAGATTGCCCAGCTCCTGCACCTCATGGTGCATTCGATCTATTCCGAAACCGATATTTTCCTGCGCGAGCTGATCTCCAACAGTTCCGACGCCTGCGACAAGCTGCGTTATGAAGCGCTCGACGCGCCCGATCTCATGGCGACAGGCGGCGATCTTGCCATCAGCATCCGCCCCGACAAGGACGCCAAAACCCTGACCATCTCCGATACCGGCATCGGCATGGACCGGCAGGAAATGATCGACAATCTCGGCACGCTCGCCCGCTCCGGCACCCGCGCCTTCATGGACCGCATCAAACAAGCGCAAGAGGCCCGCGAGGGCAAGGACGGCGCGCAGCTCATCGGCCAGTTCGGCGTCGGCTTTTATGCCGCCTTCATGGTGGCAGACCGCATCGAGGTTACCAGCCGCCGCGCCACCGCAAAAGAGGCCTTTGTCTGGACATCGACGGGCGGCGAGGGCTTCACCATTGAAGCCGCTAACAAGGCCCGCGCCGCGCGCTGTGTCCGCGGCACCGAGATCGTGCTGCATCTCAAGCCAGACGCCCTCAAATATCTCGAAGCCGACGAGATCGAGCGCATTATCGGCCGCTATTCCGATCACATCCAGTTCCCGATCATGCTGCAGGTCGATGCCGACACCTCCCGCCAGATCAACAAGGCCAGCGCGCTCTGGCAGCGCTCGAAATCCGAACTCACGCCCGAGGATTACACCGAGGCCTACCGCACGCTCTGCAACGCCTATGACGAGCCCGCCCTCACGCTGCATTACAAGGCCGAGGGGCGGCAATCCTACGCCGTCATGCTGTTCGTGCCCTCGGTCCGCCCGTTCGATCTCTACGATCCCGGCTTCAAGAACGGCGTGAAACTCTATGTCCGCCGCGTCTTCATCGCCGACAACACCAAGCTCCTGCCAAATTATCTGCGCTTCGTCAGCGGCATTGTCGACAGCGAGGATCTGCCGCTCAATATCTCCCGCGAAATGCTGCAAAACAACGTCCAGCTCGCCCAGATCCGCAAGGCAATCACCGGCAAAATCATCACCGAACTCGCCCGTCAGGCCGAAAACGAGCCCGAAACCTATCTCAAAATCTGGGAAACATTCGGCCCCACCCTCAAGGAAGGGCTCTACGAGGATCGCGAGCGCAAGGACGATCTCTTGCCGCTCGCCCGCTTCGCCACCACCCATGGTGACACGCTCCGCTCGCTCAAGGAGTATCTCGCCGATCTCAAGCCGAACCAGACGGAAATCTATTACCTCGTCGGCGACAGCATCGCCCGCCTCAAGGCCAATCCGAAGCTCGAAGCCGCCCGCGCCCGCGGGATCGAAGTGCTGCTCCTCACCGATCACGTCGACGCGTTCTGGACATCCGGCATGCTCGATTTCGACGGCAAGAAGCTCACCTCGCTCAGCCAGGGCGATGTCGATCTCAGCCTCGTCCCGCTGCTCGATGCCGAGGCGGACAAACCCGCCGACGACACCGCGAAAGACACGGACGATGAGATCATCGCCTCATTGAAAGACGTGCTGAAAGAAACAGTATCCGACGTCCGCGCCTCCTCGCGCCTCACCGACAGCGCCGCCTGCCTCGTTGCAGGCTCGTTCGGCTATGACCGCGAACTCGAGCGCATTCTCTCCCGCCACAGCAAGGGCACGGGCGCCAAGCCCATTCTCGAAGTCAATCTCCGCCACCCGCTGCTCCGCGCCATCCCGCGCGCCACCGGGCCGGATCTCGATGATCTCGCACATCTCCTGCTCGAGCAGGCGCAGATCATCGACGGCGAAATCCCCGAAGATCCCGCTGCCTTCGCCGCCCGCCTCAACCGCCTCGTCATGCGCGGTCTGGCCGGCTAATTATTGCGCTAGAAATCCCCCGTCGACCGCGAGCGTGTGCCCCGTCACCATCGCGGCGGCGGGACTGACCAGATAAATCACCGCGCCCACCACATCCTCGATCTCGGCAATCCGCCCCAAGGGCGTCATCGCCTCCATCCGCGCCAGCAGCTCGGGATTATCCGTCAGCGGCTTGATGAAATCGGTCCGCACCCATGTCGGCGCAATGGCATTCACGCGGATAGTGTGCGGCGCCCATTCCACGGCCAGCGCCCGAGTCATGTTCACCACCGCGCCCTTGGTCGATTGATACGAGATATTCGGATAAAGCCCGCCGCCCGAAAGCCCCATGATCGAGGCCGTATTGACAATCGCACCGCGATTTTTCGGGATCATATGCCGCGCCGCAGCCCTTGCGCATAAAAACACGCCGGTCAGGTTCACCTTCAACACCGCTTCCCAATCCGCAACGCTCAGCTCGATTGTCGGACGCCGGATCGCGAGCCCCGCATTATTGATCAAACTATCAATCCGCCCCTCGCGCGCGACAATTGCCGCCATCGCCGCATCCACCGAGGCCTCGTCGGTCACATCCACCCCGTGCGCGACGGCTTGCAGCCCTTCGCTGGCAATCATCGCCGCCGCTTCCGTCGCAGCGGTCAGATCACGATCGAGGAGATGCACCCGCGCGCCCGAACGCGCCATGCCGAGCGCGATGCCCCGCCCGATCCCCTTGCCGCCACCCGTCACCACCGCCACGCTGCCCTCGAGCGAAAACGCCCGGCGCGGATCAAATCCTGTCGAAGCACTAGCCATCCGGAATATCCGTTCTGTTACACGCTCACTTGATCAACTTCACTTGGTCGGCGTTGGTGCCGCCGCATTCAACAGCCCCGCCGCCTTCAAATCGCTCCACACACCCGCTGGCACCGTCGCCGCGGCGTCCGCCACATTGGCCACCACTTCCGCCGGTGTCACGCCACCCAGCACAACGGACACCACCGCCGGATGCGCCATCGAGAATTGCAACGCCGCCTTCCGGATCGTCGTGCCATGCGCCGTGCAAATCGCTTCGATCTTTCGCACGCGCTCCATAATCTCCGGCGATGCCGGCGCATAATCGAACCGCGCACCGGGCACAGCCCCCACGGCGAGAATGCCGGAATTATAAACGCCCGCGAGCATCACGCCGATCTTCTTCTCCACCGCCAGCGGCAGAAACTCCTCGAGCCCCGTCTGCACCAGCAGCGAATACCGGCCCGCCATCATCGTCACGTCGAAATCGCCCGCGCGCGCAAATTTCACACACATATCGGCCTCGTTGATGCCAACGCCGATCCCGCCAATCACCTTCTCGCTGCGCAATTTGTCGAGCGCGACATAGGCCCCGTCCATCGCCTCCTTGAACCGACGGTCCACGTCATCCTTGCCATGCGTCCACACATCGCAATCATGGATCAGCACGATATCGAGCCTGTCCAGCCCCATACGCAGCAGCGAATGCTCGATCGAGCGCATCGCCCCGTCATAGGAATAATCAAACCGCGGCACATGCGGAAAACCACCCGCAAACCCCGGCGAATAGACGTCCTTCTTCTCCGCCGCCGGGCGTCCCATCGGGTTCATGATGCGCCCGATCTTCGTCGAAACTAGCACATCCTTGCGCGCCGCATGGCGCAAACCGCTCCCGAGACGCGCTTCGGCAAGGCCATTGCCGTAATGCGGCGACGTATCAAAAATCCGCACGCCACTGGCAACCGCCTGCTCCACCGTCGCAATCGCCGTCTTCTCGTCGAGCTTTGCATACAGATCGCCAATCGGCGCGGTGCCGAGCCCGACCGCGGAGAAATCCATCCCCGTGCCGTTCCGCGTTGTAAAATGCCTGATCTCCATACGAGCCTCCCTGAAAATTGAAAATGCGATAGTGAAGCGATTAAGTCTGTCAGTGTCTCCGGACAACGCGTCTGATGAGAATCGGCGCGGCAATCGAGATGATCAGCAACAGCCCGAGCAGCACATTGATCACGATGCCCGGCACATTCATCAGCGACAGGCCGAACGTTGTCAGCCCGAGCACGAACACCGCCAGCACAACACCGCCAATCGTCCCGATCCCGCCCGAAATCGCGACGCCCCCCAGAATAACCACGGTAATAATATCCAGCTCCCAGCCAAGCGCGATATTGGGCCGCATCGTCCCGATCCGCGCCGTCAACAGCACCGCGCCAAGGCCCGACAGCAAGCCCGAGAGCGTAAACAGCGCAAAGCGGATCCTGTCCACACGGATACCCGAAAACCGCGCCGCCACCGGATTCGCGCCAATGGCAAACAAACGCCGCCCCGTCGCCGTCAGATGCAGAAACACCGCAAACACCGCCGCCAGCACCAGAAAAATGAAAAACGACAGCGGCACGGGCGGCCAATCGATAAAATAGGTCTGGCCGAGATCAAGAAACGCCTGCGGATAGGTCGTCAGCGCCTGATCACCCAACGATACCTGCGCCAAGCCGCGAAACAGCGACATAGTGCCAATTGTGATCACGATCGAAGGCACGCCGCTCCGCGTCACGAGAAACCCGTTAAACGCCCCGCAGAGACCGCCAATCGCGATGCCCGCGACAATCAGCACAAAAGGGCCATACCCCGCCGCACCGAGAAACCCGACTACGAGTGCCGACAGCGCCACAATGGCCGCAACCGACAGGTCAATCTCCCGCACCAGAATCAGCAACGCCATGACCAGCGCGATAATCGCCTTTTCCGAGAAATTATAAGTCGCATCCGCCAGATTATACGGATCGAGGAAATAGGGCGATTTCACAATATTGCCGATGATCACCGCAATCAGCAGCATCACCAGAATACTCTCCCAGCGCAGTAACACATCCGCGAGCCGTCGCGGCGCATGGTCGGCTACGCGATAGCGCTCCGCACCCGCTGCACTCTTGGCCTCGGACTCGTTTGAAACTGTCACCGGCTCACGCATCATCCGTCCTCACGCCTTTGCCCGCGCTGCCGCGCGCCGTGCCTCGGGAAGTATCAGCTTGCCGCCCCGCCCTTCGGCGCGGGCATTGATGATCACCGCCGCCAGAATCACAACGCCGGAAATCGCCATCTGCCAGAACGGCGACACCTGCATCACCGGCAGCGCATTCACGATCACACCCGTAAACAGCGCCCCGAGCAGCGTTCCCGCCACCGTGCCGATCCCGCCGCCAATCGAGACGCCACCGATCACGCACGCCGCAATCACCGTCAATTCATAGCCGCTCGCAATCTCGACATAGGCCACGCCATAACGCGCCACCCATAAATATCCGCAAATCCCGGCAATCGCGCCCGAAATCGCATAGGCCATCAACTCCTGATGCGTCAGGCTGATGCCGCAATACCGCGCCGCGACCGGGTTGCCTCCCACCGCATAAAGCCCCCGTCCGGCCCGCGTCATGCTGAGAAAAAACCACGCCGCGAGCGACACCAGAACCGCAATCCAGAACACGCTCGACAATCCGAGAAATTCAAGCTTCGGAAAACCCGCAAAGGTCGAACTCATCTCGCTCGCATTCACCTGGTCGCCACCTGCAACCACAACGATCATCCCGCGAAAAATCGCCAGCGTTCCGAGCGTCACCACAATCGGCGGAATACCGAGATACGCGATCAAAGATCCGTTGATCATCCCGAGCCCGCACCCGATCACAAGCGCCGAGGCGAGATAGACAATAGCGGGAAGGTCCGGAAACGCCTGGTTGAGCATGCCGACAAGCATTCCCGTCAACGCCAGATTGGCCGCAACCGACAAATCAATCCCGCGCGTCAGGATCACGACCATCTGGCCGAGCGCCATCATGAACAAAAAAGCCGTATCATTCAGCACGCCCACGCCGTTCTCGAGCGTGCCGAACGCCGGTGTCGAGATGCTGATCCCGGTCACCATCACCAGCACGATCAGGCCGAGCATGATTTCCCGATATTTCAGAAACAGGCTCATGCGGCTCTCCCTTCAATCGGGGTTCCGGTTGCCGCCGCCACAATCGCCTCGGGGCTCCATGCCTGTGCGCCGGTTCCCTCGCCGCGCACGAACCGCGCCACAATCCGCCCCTCATGCATCACCAGCACGCGGTCGGACAGGCCCATAATCTCCGGCAATTCGGAACTGATCAGGATCACCGCCAGTCCCTCCTCGGCCAATTCGCCGATAAAATCATGCACCGCCGCCTTTGAACCGATATCGATTCCCTTGGTCGGCTCATCCAGAATGATCACTTTCGGCTTGGTCGCAAGCCATTTGGCAATCACGACTTTCTGCTGGTTGCCACCTGAGAGATCACCCAGAGTCTGCTCCCAATGCGCCGCCTTCACCGACAAACGCCCGCCCAGAAGCCGCGTCGCCTTCATCTCGGAGGCCAACGACAAAAACCCGTTCCGGACATGCTCGGCAAGGGACGCCAGCGTTGTATTCGCCCGGATCCCGAGCGGCAGAAACGCGCCCTGATGCTGCCGGTCCTCGGGCACATAGGAAATCCCCGCCTCGATCGCATCTATCGGCGCCTTGATCGCAAGTTCGCGCCCGTTCATTACGACACGGCCCGAGGTCGGCGGCGTCATACCGAACACGCATTGCATCACTTCCGAGCGTCCCGCGCCGACAAGCCCGTAAAGCCCGAGAATCTCGCCCTTGTGCAGCGAGAAAGAAACATCCGCGAACTCGGTCGCGTTTGTCAGGCCTTCCACCTCGAGCACGCGCGCACCAATCGGAATGTCGCGCTTCGGGAAAACCTGATCAATCGGACGTCCTACCATCAGACGCACCAGATCCGGTTCGGTCACGTCGCGGGTCAACCCCTCGCCGACCTTCTCGCCGTCACGCAGGCACACCCACCGGTCCGAGAGCCGGAAAATCTCGTCAAACTTGTGCGAAATGAACAGGATGGCCCGTCCTTCCGCCTTGAGCTGCGCGATAATGCGGAACAACTCGTCAATCTCGTGGCGCGAAAGTGCCGCCGTCGGCTCGTCCATGATGATCACGCTGGCATCATGGCTCAGCGCACGCGTGATCTCGACCATATGTTTTTGCGCAACGGAGAGCGTTTTGAGCGGCGCATCGGCGTCAAAATCCGCCTCGATCCGCTGCAGCAACGTCTTGGCCCGCGCCCGCGTCTCTTTCCAGTCAATCAGACGACCGCCCGGCATATGGCCCATAAAAATATTCTCGGCGACGCTCAGATCGTCGAACATCACCGTTTCCTGATGGATCGCGGCAATGCCTGCGCCCCATGAATCCCGCGGCGACACAAAATGCCGCTGCTTGCCTGCAACCGAGATTTCGCCCGCATCCGGCGTGTAAATGCCCGTGAGAATTTTCACGATGGTCGATTTACCCGCCCCGTTTTCGCCGATCAGCGCCGTAACTTCCCCCGCCCGCAGGTCGAGCGAAACATCATGGAGTGCGCGAACGCCCGGAAAACTTTTCGAGACGTGCGACAGCGTGAGAATGGGAGCGGTTAAAGTATCGTTGGTCAATGCGATCTCACGCAAAAGGAAGTCCGCCATCCCGACCGAAATAACCCGGCGGGATGGCGGTCATCACTGTTAAGCTCCGATAGAGAGGTTGCGATCAGAAGATTTTCGCAAACTGCTCGACATTGCTCTTGTCGAAGGTGAACGGCTCGGACATCGCTGCCTCGCCGTCATCACCAACCTTGGTTTCGCCGATACGGCCCATCTTGACCATCTTGCCGGGGCCTGCATCGGCACCCTTGAGGATCGACGCCATGATCTGCGTTGCGGCATAGCCGTAATCCACCGGATTCCAGATCGCGAACGTGTCGCACGCGCCCTTGAGAACCGCATCCTTCATTTCGGAAGGCAGGCCGAGACCGGTGATGAACACCTTGCCGGTCAAACCACCATCCATGATGGCCTTCGCACCCGACCGGATACCGATCGTGGTTGGCGAGATGACGCCCTTCAGGTTCGGATAGGCCTTCACGAGCGATTGCATTTCGCGATAGCTCTTGTCGTCCTGATCGTCGCCATACACCGTCGTCACGAGCTTGATCTTGGCATATTCTGGCTTCTTCAGCTCGTCCTTCATCGCGGCGATCCAGGAATTCTGGTTCGTCATCGTGGAGGCTGCCGAGAGAATGGCGATTTCGCCTTCACCCTTGATCGTCTTGGCAATCATCTGGACCTGCTTCGCGCCGATCAGGGCGGTCGACGAGGCGTTCAGATGCATGATCCGGCCGTCCTTGGCGATAGCCGAGTCGAACGAGATCACCTTGATGCCGCGCTGCATGGCCTTCTTGCCGACTGGAACGAGCGCATTCGCGTCGTTCGACGACACCATGATGCCGTCAACCTTCTGCGCGATCAGCGCATCGATCACGGCGATCTGGTCTTCCGGGGTCGCCTTTGTTGGCGCCGTGTAGATGATTTCAATCCCGCCGAGTTCTTTGGCGGCTTCATTCGCGCCGTCACGGCACGCATCAAAATAGCTGTTACCCAAATTCTTCACGACCATGGCAATCCTGAGATTGGCAGCATTGGCCGATGTCATCATGCCGAACGGCAAAGTTGAACCGAGCGCGCCTGCACCAATCATCTGCAAAAGACGGCGGCGATCCGTTTTAATCATCATGTGGGACATGTCTTCCTCCAGTTAGGGCCGCATTGTCGTTTCGCAATCGGCTAGCTCCAGTTTAGGCTTGGACCTCGCATCCGGTCAATTGCCATTTGTTTGGTCTCTCATCCGTTAAATGCCCAAATAAGTGTCATGGATCGTCCGAAAAATACGAGATTGTCATCAAAATGAATTGCCATTTTGCTCCAATCCCCCGATAGAAGAGCCAAGACTACCATCCGTCCATTTCCGGTCTGCGATGCCGCAAACAGTCAGTAAGTGAGGTCCCCCGATGAAGATCACATCCATCAAAGCCTGGCAGGTCGATTTGCCGCTCAAAGAGGGCCGCTACAGCTGGTCGAATGGCAATTTCGTCGAGGTCTTCGATACCACGGTCGTCGCCGTTGAAACGGATGTCGGCATCACAGGCTACGGCGAATGCTGTCCGCTCGGCTCCGCCTATCTCCCCGCTTACGCCGCGGGTGTCCGCGCCGGTCTTCAGGAAATCGGCCCGAAAGTCATCGGCATGGATCCGACCGATCTCGGCGTGCTCAACCGCCACATGGACTCCGTCCTGCGCGGCCATCCCTATGTCAAAGCCCCGATCGATGTCGCCTGCTGGGACATTCTCGGCAAGGTCGCAGGCCTGCCCGTCTACAAACTACTCGGCGGCGCCGAACAGGCCGAAATCGATCTCTACCGCGCCATTTCCCAAGTTCCGCCAAAGCAGATGGCCGAGAACGTCGCCGGCTACAAGCGCGATGGCTACCGCAAATTCCAGCTCAAAGTCGGCGGTGACGCCAATGAGGACATTGCCCGCATCCGCGCCTGCCGCGAGATCCTTGACCCGTCCGATACGCTGGTCGCCGATGCCAATACCGGCTGGACGATGGCTGAAACCGCGCGCATCATCGCCGCCACCGCCGATCTCGATATCTACATTGAACAGCCCTGCCCCACCTATGAGGAATGCCTCTCCGTCCGCCGCCGCGCGATCCGCCCCTGGGTGCTCGACGAGGTAATCACCGGGCTCGACGTGCTGGTCCGTGCGCTGGGCGATCACGCAATGGACGTCATCAATCTGAAAATCTCCAAGGTCGGCGGCCTCACTAAGGCCCGCCAGATGCGCGATCTCTGCGTCAGCTCCGGCATCCCGATGACCATCGAGGACACATGGGGCGGCGATATCGTCACCGCCTCCATCGCCCATCTCGCCCGCTCGACACCGGCGGAATTCTGCTTCTCCGCCACCGATTTCAACAGCTATGGCACCGTCACGATTGCCGATGGCGCACCACAGCGCAAAAACGGCCGTATGACAGCGTCCGACGCCCCCGGCCTCGGCATCACGCCGCGCATGGATGTGCTGGGCACACCCGTGCTCGTCATCTGACCACCTACAAGGGGAAACGGGATATGGCCGGTCGCAAGATATTGTTCATCACGGCGGATCAATGGCGCGGCGATGCGCTCGGCCTCTTCGGCCACCCCGCCGCCGTCACCCCCAATCTCGACCGCCTCGCGGCTGACGGCGTCACCTTCCGCAACCATTTCACCGCCGCCGCCCCCTGCGGCCCGGCGCGGACGACGTTGCTCACCGGCCTCTACCCCTTCATCCACCGCTCGGTCCGCAACGGCACACCGCTCGACAAACGCCACACCAATCTCGCGCTTGAAGCCCGCCGCGCCGGCCGCGATCCCGTGCTCTTCGGCTATACCGACAGCTCCGCCGATCCGCGCGACATGGCCCCCGACGATCCACGCCTGCGCTCCTATGAAGGCGTTCTCCCCGGCTTCCGGCTCGAAGCCTCGCTCAATGAGGGCTGCCTCTCCGGCTGGCTCACGGAGCTTGCCCGCAAGGGCTACGCTATCCCCGAAACCCACAGCGACATCTACCTCCCCTCGGAGATTCCCCCCGACCCGATGCGCTTCACCCGCTCCGCCGCCCGCTACACGGCGGAAGACAGCGACACCGCCTACATCGCCGACAAGGTGCTCGATTTTCTCCGCCTGCGCCGCCGCGAAGACTGGCTGATCCACGCCGTCTTCCTCCGCCCCCATCCGCCCCTGATCGCGCCCGCTCCCTACAATACGGCCGTCAATATCAAAAATATCCCCGCGCCCGTGCGCCTCGCCTCCCGCGAGGTGGAAGCTGCAACCCATCCGTATCTTGCCGAATGGATGAAGGAGATGTCGTTGCCGGGCTATTTCGACTCGCCGCTCGATCTCCACGCTCTGCCGGAGGAGGACCGTGATGCCATGCGCGCCGTTTATTTCGGCCTCATCACCGAAGTCGATGCCCAGATTGGCCGCATCATCGATCATCTCAAAGCCACCGGCGAATATGACGAAACCCTGATCATCTTCACGTCCGACCACGGCGAAATGCTCGGCGACCATTGGTGCTGGGGCAAGGGCGGCTATTTCGACGCCTCGAACCACGTCCCTCTCATCATCCGCGATCCCGACGCGCCCCGCTCGGCCCGCGGCCGTCAGGTCTCGGCCTTCACCGAATCAATCGATCTCATGCCAACCATTCTCGACTGGATGGGCTCGCCCACCCCCGTCGAAAACAACGGCCATTCGCTCGCGCCATGGATATCGGGGAAAACGCCTGATCTCTGGCGCAAAGCGGTTTTCTGGGAATTCGATTTCCGCAACCTCACAACCAACCGCTACGAGCAGGGCCTCGGCCTCACCTCGGATGAATGCACGCTCAATGTCGTCCGCGATCACGACTATAAATACGTCCATTTCACCAATCTGCCACCCGTCCTGTTCGATCTCCGGAAGGATCCTGGCGAATGCGTCAATATTGCGGGCGACCCTGCGCA
Source organism: Alsobacter soli (assembly GCA_945883115.1). GTDB lineage: Bacteria > Pseudomonadota > Alphaproteobacteria > Rhizobiales > Beijerinckiaceae > CAIUPE01. Next base: position 5,170 of record CAMCXA010000018.1, on the reverse strand, counting down.
TGCCGCAACGCTCGCGCGCTACGCCCAGCACCTCCTCTCGCACCGTATGCTGCATGCCGAACGCACCATGACCAACGCCATGCTGTCCCCCAAAGGCGTGATATACCGCACCGATCCGCGCGGCATGCCCACCTCGCTCTATGGTACACCCTGAAAAAGCAACGTCTCCTGCACAACAGACAAATTGTTGCGCCGAACAATTAAACTGCAATAATTGTTGCAAATTTAGTCCCTGCGCGGCCATCGCTGTTGACGCCTGACCAACCCCTGCTAGGTTATCCTCAACAAAAGTTCAAAATATCATTCGGGAGACGTCCATGAAAACGATCCGGCTCACCATGGCTCAGGCCTTGGTCAAATATCTTTGCGCACAACACACCGAGATTGATGGCGTCGAAGTGCCACTTTTCGCTGGAACCTTCGGCATTTTCGGCCATGGCAATGTCACCTGCCTGTCCGAAGCGCTCGAGCAGGTGCAGGATCAACTCCCGACTTGGCGTGGCCAGAACGAACAATCCATGGCGCTCGCCGCCATTGCCTTCGCCAAGGCGAAGAAGCGCCGCCAGATGATGGTCGCCATCTCCTCCATAGGCCCGGGCGCCCTGAACATGGTCACCGCCGCAGGCGTCGCCCATGCCAATCGCCTGCCCGTCCTGCTGCTTGCCGGCGATACCTTCGCCAATCGCCTGCCCGATCCGGTGCTGCAACAGGTCGAGCATTTCAACAATCCGTCCATCACCGTCAACGACGCCTTCAAGGCCGTCTCGCGCTTCTGGGATCGCATCACGTGTCCCGAGCAGATCCTGCAATCCCTCCCGCAGGCCATCGGCACGCTGCTTGATCCTGCCGATTGCGGTCCGGTTTTCATCTCGCTCTGTCAGGATACACAGGGCATAGCCTATGACTATCCCGCAGCCTTCTTCGACAAGCGCGTTCACCGCATTCGCCGTGCCCGTCCGGATCGTCTCGAAATCGCAGACGCCGTCGCCTTGCTGAAAAAGGCCAAGAAGCCCCTCATCATCGCCGGCGGCGGCGTGCTCTATTCCGGCGCAGAGAGCGAACTCGCCGCCTTCGCCGAAAAGCACAATATCCCCGTCGTCGAAACCATTGCCGGTCGCGGCGTCCTCGTTCACACGAGCCCGATGAATGCCGGCCCCCTCGGCGTCATCGGTTCGTCCTCCGCCAATGCGCTTGCGGCAGAGGCCGATGTCGTCCTCGCTATCGGCACCCGCCTGCAGGATTTCACCACGGGCTCATGGTCGGTTTTCCAATCGCCGAAATTCAAACTCGTCGGCATCAATGCCGCCCGTTTTGACGCGGCCAAGCACTTCGCACAGACAATCGTCGGCGATGCCCGCGAGTCCCTAGCCGATCTCGATGCCGCTCTGAAGCGCTATCGTGCGCCGGACGTCTGGTCCAACAAGGCCCATGCGCTCTATGGCGAGTGGAACCAGTTGATCGATGAGCGCACGAAACCGACCAATACCGAGCTTCCGAGCTATGCGCAGGTTGTCGGCACCGTCAACCGCAAAGCCGGCATCAAGGATCGCGTCCTGACCGCCGCAGGCGGACTGCCGGGCGAACTCACCAAAAACTGGAAAATCAAATCCCCGGGCACATTCGATTGCGAATTCGGGTTCTCCGCCATGGGCTATGAAGTCGCCGGCGGCTGGGGTGCCAAAATGGCAACGCCGGATGCCGACGTCATCGTCATGGTCGGCGATGGATCCTATCTGATGTTGAATTCCGACATTTATTCCACTGTGCTGACCGGCCACAAAATGATTGTCATCATCTGCGACAATGGCGGCTTCGCGGTGATCAACCGTCTCCAAAACTTCAAGGGCGTGCCGTCCTTCAACAATCTCATCAAGGATTGCCGGATCGAGCGCAATGTCACGGTGGATTTTGCCAAACACGCCGAATCCATGGGTGCGATCTCCGAAAAGGTGAAATCTCTGGCCGATCTCGAACGCGCCATTGAACGCGCCAAAAAGGCGGACCGCACAAGCGTCATCGTCATCGATACCGATGCCCATACATGGACGCCGGGCGACGCATGGTGGGATGTCGGCATGCCGGAAGTATCAACCCGTGACACCGTTAACACGGCGCGGAAAGCTCACATGGTTGGCAAAAAGAAACAGCGCGTCGGCGTCTGAGGAGCATAAAACATGAAAGTTCGTTTTGGCGTAGCCCCGATCGCATGGACAAACAGCGATCTTCCACAATTGGGCGGCGATACAACGCTCGAAACCTGTCTGGTGGAAAGCCGCGAAGCCGGCTTCTCCGGCACGGAAACCGGCGTGAAATTCCCGATGGATCCAAAAGTCCTCGGGCCGATCCTGCACAAGCATGATCTCAAACTCGTCTCCGGCTGGTTCTCGGGCGAATTGCTCAAGCGATCGCTCGAAGACGAAAAAGCGCGGATGATGTCGCAAATGGCAACCTTCAAAGCCCTTGGCGCGCCGGTTCTCGTCTATGCCGAAACGACCGGCACCGTGCAAGCCGACATCAAGGCGGGCATCTCCACGCGCCCCCGCCTGTCGGACGCCGAATTCCAGGCCTATGGCCGCAAACTCACCGCCCTCGCCGAATGGATGGCGTCGGAAGGCGTCCCGATGACCTATCATCACCATATGGGCACAGTCGTCGAGAGCCAGCGCGATGTCGATCAACTCATGGCCAATACGGGTGCCGCCGTCGGCCTGCTGCTCGACACAGGCCATCTCACCTATGCGGGTGCGAACGTGATCGAGACAACAACGCGCCATGCCCGCCGCATCAATCACGTTCACTGCAAGGATATCCGCCCGGATATCCTGAAACTGGCACGCCAGAAGGATCTCTCCTTCCTTTCCGCCATTCTCGAAGGCGTTTTCACCGTTCCGGGTGACGGACTGATCGATTACCACGCCTTCGCCCGCTGCCTTGCCAATATGGGCTATGAAGGCTGGGTCGTCGTGGAAGCCGAACAGGATCCCGTCAAAGCACCGCCAAAGGCCTATTCGGCAATGGGGTATCGCCATCTCGTCGAAACCTTCCGCGCCGCAGGCTTTGAAATCATCCAGTAAGGAAACGCTCAGTGTCGCTTGATCTGATCAACCCGTTTGCAGGCCTTTCACCGCTCGCCCTCGGGGTGATGGCACTCGGTCTCTTCTTTGCGGCACTGGCGCGCGGCTATTCCGGTTTCGGCTTCTCCGCTGTTCTCGTCTCGAGCTGGTCGCTTGTCACCGATCCCGCGCGCGCCATCGCGGTCGCACTCATGCTGGAAGTGGCGGCGAGCATCGTTCAAGCCGTCTCCGTCTGGAAGGAAATTCCCTGGCGTCGCGTCGCAATCCTGCTTGCCGGCGCATTGATCGGCTCGCCTCTGGGCGTCTATTTTCTGGCAACCCTCCCGCTCGATGTGATGCGGCTCGTTGTCTCCGTCTTCGTTCTTGTCAGCGCCAGCCTCATGCTGCTCGGCTGGAAACTCCGCAAGAAAGCGTCCGAATGGGGCACCGGAGCCGTGGGCATTGCCTCGGGTGTCGCCAATGGTGCCGTCGGCATGGGCGGACTGCCCGTTGCCCTCTTTCTCACCGCGGCAGGGGATAGCCCCGCCCGGATCAGGGCCGCCATTGTCGCCTATTTCTTCTTCCTCGACATTATCGGCCTCACCTTCCTGCTCCGGGCTGATCTCGTTTTACCCTCCACGGCGCTCTCCGCCGTCATCGCATTTCCGGTCATGATGATCGGCATGTTTCTCGGCGCCCGGCATTTTCTGGGCGCAACGCCCGAATCCTTCCGCCGTGTCACCTTGTTCATGTTGTTGCTGATCGCCGCAATCGGACTTGCCAAAACGTTCATGGTTGCACTCTAATCAGACCCATCGGTCTCGTTAGAGTGGCGTGTTGCAGGGGGTATTGATGAGAGATTTGCATCTTCCGGGTCGTTCGGTTGCCTATGGTTGCAATGGTGCCGCCGCCACCTCGCAACAACTCTCCACCATGCTCGCCATCGAGGTTTTGCGGTCTGGCGGCAATGCCATGGATGCCGCCCTCACCGCCTCCGCCGCGCAATGCGTGATCGAGCCACACAATACCGGCATTGGCGGCGATTGCTTCGCCCTCTATTGGCGCGCCGACCAGAAGAAACTTTACGGCTATAATGGCGCGGGCTGGGCGCCCGCCGGCCTCTCCGATCAAAGCCTGCTTGATCAAGGGATCTCCACCCTTGCCCCCGACTCGATCCACTCCGTCACCGTGCCCGGCGCGGTCGATGCCTGGTCGCGGCTTCTGGCCGATCACGGCACACGTTCCTTCGCCGATATTCTCGAACCCGCCATCGATCTTGCCGAGAACGGGTTCATGGTCCACGAGCGCACCGCAGCCGACTGGGCCGAGGACGGCGAGAAGCTGCAGCATGATCCCGGCGCCCGCGAGCAACTTCTGCTCGACGGTCGGGCCCCGCTTGCGGGCGAGCGGATGCGCTTTCCCGTTCTCGCCAAAACCTTGCGCATTCTCGCCAAAGAGGGGCGGGATGCCTTCTATCAGGGCGATATCGCCCGCGATCTCGTCGGCTTCCTCAATGCGCAGGGCGGCACCCATACGCTCGCCGACTTTGCCGAGTTCCGGTCGCACTATGTCGACCCGATCAGCACCCGCTATCGCGGCGTCGATCTCTACCAGATTCCGCCAAGCGGGCAGGGCCTCACCGCTCTCGTTCTCCTGAACATTCTGAACGGGTATCCCGCCCCTCCTGATCCACTGGGAGCCGATCGCTTCCACCTCCAGATCGAGGCCACCCAGCTTGCCTATTCGATCCGCGACGCCTTCGTCGCCGATCCGGCCTTCGCCCATATCCCCGTCGAAGAGCTACTCTCCGACAGCTTCACCCGGTCCCTGCAATCGCGGATCGACCTCCGCCGCGCAATGGACCCGCTGTCAACCACCCCAAGCCTTTACCAGCGCGACACGATCTACCTCACCGTCGCCGACCGCTGGGGCAATATGTGCTCCTTCATCAACTCGCTCTACTGGTCGTTCGGTGTCGGCAAGGTCAGCCCGAAGACCGGCATCGCCCTGCAGAACCGCGGCGCCTGCTTCCGCATTGAGCCCGGCCACCCGAACAGCGTCGGCCCGCGCAAGCGTCCGCTCCACACGATCATCCCTGCCATGGTCCTGAAGGACGG